>JAEWEJ010000189.1 GCA_023389455.1 Actinomycetes bacterium
GCCTGGGGCTCGCGGGCGAGGTCGACGCCACGGGCGCGCCGACGCACGACGCCGGGCGCGCACGCGTCGCCGCGCTGTGCGTCCGCGCGGAGAACGAGATGGCCGGTGCGCCGACCGGCGGCATAGACCAGGCCGCGTCCCTGCGCGCCCGGGAGGGCCACGCGCTGCTGCTCGACTGCCGCGACGGGGCCGTGCGGCACGTCCCCTTCGACCTGGCGGCGCACGGCCTCGCGCTGCTGGTGGTGGACACGCGCGCACCCCACTCCCACGTCGACGGCGAGTACGCGCAGCGCCGCGCGGCGTGCGAGCGCGCCGCGCGGCTGCTGGGTGTCGCGTCGCTGCGGGACGTGTCCGCCGACGGGCGGGGCGACGCGTGGGCCCTGCGGGCCCTGGGCACCGAGCCCGACGGCGCGGTGCTCGTGCGGCGGGTGCGGCACGTGACGTCGGAGATCGCGCGCGTGACCGCGTTCGTCGACGCGCTCGACGCGGGCGACCTGGCGGCCGCCGGCCCGCTCATGGACGCCTCGCACGCCTCGCTGCGGGACGACTACGAGGTGTCCTGCCGCGAGCTCGACGTCGCCGTCGACGCCGCGCGCGCCGCCGGTGCGCTCGGCGCCCGCATGACCGGCGGGGGGTTCGGCGGCTCCGCGATCGCGCTGGTCGCCGCGAGCGACGTCGAGACGGTCGCCGCGGCGGTCGCGCGGGCGTTCGACGAGCAGAGGCTGGGCGCGCCCGCGTTCGCCGTCGCCGTGGCGGGTCCGCCGGCGGGCTGAGGCCCGCGCGGCACCACGCCGGTCCTCCCACGGGACGAGGCGGGCGCCGCGTCACCCCGGTCGGATCCTCCCGCAGGTTGACGCCACCCGCGCGGGCGCCTCGCTAGCCTCCCCAGGGTCGAGGCGTCCCGCACCCGCGGTCCCGTCGTCGGCGCCGACGCGAGGAGCTCACCGCAGTGGTACGTCGCTACGTCTTCCCGGCCCTGCGCATCGTCATCTGGGCGGTCATCGCCCTCGCACTCGTGCGCATCGCGTTCGCGGGCGCCGACGTGAGCACCGAGGCGTCCGGTGTCGAGCCGACCGGGAGGGTCGTCGACCCCGTCGTCGAGGCGACGACCGCGACCATCACGAACGCCGTCACGGTCCGCGGCTCGGTCGTCACCGACCCCTCCGTGCCCGTGCGCGCGACCCTGGCGGGGACGGTGTCCAAGGTGCTGGTCGGCGACGGGCAGCGGGTGGAGGTCGGCACCCCGATCCTCGAGATCCGCCAGGAGACGCCGCAGGACCCGGTCACCCGGACGGACCCCGAGACCGGGGAGACGACGGTGACGGAGCGCAAGCCGAAGGTGGTCGTCGAGCAGGTCAAGGCGCCGGTCGCCGGGACCCTGACGATGCCGACGCTCAAGGACCAGGTCGTGGCGGTCGGCGACACCGTCGGGCAGGTCTCGCCCGGCACGCTGTCGGCCTCCGGCACCCTGACGCCCGACCAGCAGTACCGGCTGGTCGGCGCCCCCGGGGAGGCGCAGGTGACGCTCAAGGGCGGGCCCGCCCCGTTCACGTGCACCGGTCTGCGGATCGGCGCCACCGCGCCACCCGCCGCGTCCCCGCCCGGGAACGAGGCGGAAGGCACGTCCGGAACGTCCGGCACGTCCGGCACCATCACCTGCGCGCTGCCGGGCGACGTGACGGCGTTCCCCGGGCTGGGGGCCGACCTCGAGGTGGTCAACGGCACGGCGGCCGACGCGGTCGTGGTCCCGGTGACGGCCGTGCAGGGCACCGTCCAGCGGGGCAACGTGTGGGTCGTCGCGTCGGAGGGCGCCGAGCCCGAGAAGCGCGAGGTCGGCCTGGGGCTGACCGACGGCGAGGTCGTGCAGATCACCGAGGGCCTCGCCGTGGGCGACCTGGTGCTGCAGTTCATCCCGGTGCCCGGCGGCACCGGCGAGGTCGACTGCGCCGACCCGTCGCAGTACGACCCGGCGGTGTGCGGATGAGCCTCCTCGAGCTCACCGACGTCACCCGGTCGGTGCGGCTGCCCGACGACCGGCTGCTCGAGATCCTGCGTGGTGTGACCCTCAGCGTCGACAACGGCGAGCACGTGGCCGTCGTGGGCCGCTCCGGGACGGGCAAGTCCACGCTGCTCAACATCCTCGGCCTGCTCGACGCCCCCACCGACGGCGAGTACCTGCTCGAGGGCACCCCGATCGGTCGGCTGTCGGCACGCGAGCGCACCCGCCGCCGCGGTGCGGACTTCGGCTTCGTCTTCCAGCAGTTCAACCTGCTGCCGGGACGCACCGCGCTCGAGAACGTCGCAGCCCCGCTGATGTACGCCCGGGGCCGGCAGTTCTGGCGACGGCGCACGCTCGCGGCCCAGATGCTCGAGCGCGTCGGTCTCGGTGACCGCCTCGACACCATGCCCGAGAAGCTGTCCGGCGGTGAGCAGCAGCGCGTGGCGATCGCCCGCGCCCTCGTCCGCGGACCCCGCGTGATCCTCGCGGACGAGCCGACGGGCGCACTCGACGTCGAGACGGGCCAGGAGGTCATGAGCCTGCTCGACGAGATCGCGTCGATGACCGGCGCGGCGCTCGTCACCATCACGCACGACCTCGCCGTCGCCGCGCGCGCCCAGCGCCACTACCGGCTGACGGAGGGCGTCCTCGTCGCCGTCGACCTCGGAGGTGCCGCGCACGAGTGGGTCGGTGACGTGCCGACCCTGCCCGGTGCGCGGCAGCTGCCGGCAGGGCCCGGTGGCGTGGCCGGCGTCCCCGAGATCGGCCCGTCCGTCCCCGCGCAGGCGCAGCCGTGACCGGGCTGGTCGGCGCGGTCGTCGAGGCCTGGGACGAGCTGCGCCTGCACAAGCTGCGGGTCCTGCTCGCCCTCATCGGCGTGGCCGCCGCCGTCACCGCCATCACCGCGGTCACGGCTGCGGTGCAGATGCTCACGCAGGGCTTCACGGAGCAGATGGAGCGCGACATGGGCCGCCCGGTGACGCTCACCATCGACGCGTGGGCGATGAACGGCGAGCAGGCCGACACGGCGGCGCTCGACGCGACCTACGCGCTCGCGCTCGAGCGCTACGACATCACCTGGGCGAGCCGGGACTGGTCCACGTCGGTGCCCTTCCGCTTCCCCGACGGCACGCGGGCGACCGAGGTGCGGGCCGTCGACCCCGAGCTCGGCACCATGCAGCGCATCGCGGTGTCCGAGGGCCGCTGGTTCACGGACGCCGACCGGGAGGGGTTCGCCCCCACGATCATCGTCAACGAGCCGTTCATGGCCGCGCTGGGCGTGGACGGCCTGGCCGGGCGCCCCACCGTCCTGCTGGGTGACGCCGCCCCCGTCCGCGCGACGATCGTCGGCGTCATGGCACAGCGCTGGGAGGGCGAGATGCCGTCGGCGTTCGTCCTGTACGACCAGCTGGCGCGCTGGTACACCCCCGACGGGACCGGTTGGGGCCAGCCCGTGCCGTCGCTGAAGGTCTGGGTGCCCCCGGCCACGGCGGACGACCTGAGCCCGCTGCTGCGACGGGACGTCGCGGCAGCCCTCCCCGGCTGGGAGGTGCAGGTCTGGGACAACCGCGGCGGCGGCCTCGGAGGGCTCGACGGTGCCGCACGGTGGGTCGCGCTCGGGGTCGGCGCGTTCGCGCTGTTCCTCGGCGGCCTGGGCCTGGTGAACATCGCGCTCGTCACCGTGCGCCACCGGATCCGCGAGATCGGGATCCGCCGGTCCTTCGGCGCCACGTCGGGGCGGATCTTCTTCGGGGTGCTCATGGAGTCCGTGGTGGCCACGGTGGTCGCCGGGCTCGTGGGCGTGGTGGTCGCGGTCGCCCTCATCAAGAACATCCCCGTCGAGGTCGTGTTCGGCGGCGGGATCCAGGACATGCCACCCTTCCCCGTGTCCGCCGCGCTGCTCGGGATGGCGTGCGCGACCGGGGTGGGCGCGCTGGCCGGCCTGCTCCCGGCCACGGTGGCCGTCCGCGTGAAGGTCATCGACGCGATCCGGTACTGACGACGATGCGACCCAGGTACCCCAACCTTTCGGGTGACCTCCTCCTTCGGGCCACTGCAGATCGTCCTCAGGTCTGACCTCAGAGGACGAACCCCGGCGATATCGTCGCCGTGGCGCTCGTCGACAGTGCCCTGACTCCGGTCATCGACCCCCCTGAAAGGCATGCCGATGCGTCGTACCGCCTCGATCCCCGCCCTCACCACCGCCGCCCTGGCGCTCGTTCTCGCCGGATGCAGCGCCGACGCCTCCGGGTCCCCCTCGGACGAGCCGACGACCGAGCTGGCCGCCTTCTTCGAGGACATCGGCTCGTCGTACCAGGGCGAGGACTACGAGCGGCGTCAGCGCGAGGTCGAGGAGCACGTCGCCGCCTGCATGGCGGAGCAGGGCTTCGAGTACACGCCGGCGGACCCGATGAGCATGGCGGACACCAGCGACCTCCCGTCGTTCGACAGCAAGGAGTTCGTCGACCAGTACGGCTACGGGGCGACGACCATGGACGAGGTGTACGGCACGGGCGAGGAGTGGGTCGACCCGAACGCCGACTACGTCGCCGCGATGTCGGAGAGCGAGCAGACGGCGTACTACGAGGCCCTGTGGGGCGCCTCCCCCGAGGTCGACCCCGACGACCCGGACGCGGAGGTCGAGTACAACTGGGAGGAGGCCGGCTGCCAGGGCGAGGCCCAGCAGACCGTCTTCAGCGATCAGACGCTCTGGGACGACCCGGCGCTGGAGGACTTCTTCGACGAGATGCAGTCCGCGTACGAGGACATGAACGAGGACGACCCCGGGCTGCGCGAGACCGTCGGCGCGTGGAGGGAGTGCCTCGCCGACGCCGGGTACGACTTCGCCACCCCCGACGAGGCGCAGCAGAGCATCTACGACGAGGTCAACGCGCTGTGGGAGCAGACCGCGCCGGCGGAGGGCGAGGCCGACCCCGACGCGTCGGTCGAGCCGGACGAGGCCGCCATGGCCGACCTCCGTGAGAAGGAGATGGCGCTCGCCCCGGCCGACTTCGCGTGCCGTGAGTCCTCGGGCTGGATGAAGGCGTACAAGAAGGCGAACCGCGAGATCGAGGAGCGCCTGTGGGAGAAGTGGGGCGCGCAGCTCGAGGCCGCCGTCGCGAAGAAGACCCCGTCCGAGTGACCGCCGCACCCCGAGCCACCAGGACCACCTCATGAGCAGGGTCTCGACCCACGTCAGCGGCGGACGCCGCACCATCGTCGTCATGGCGGTCGTCGCCGTGGTGTGCCTCGTCGTCGGCGTGCTGGCCTCGCGCCTGATCGTCTCCCCCGGCCAGGCCGCCGCGAACGCGGCGGCACCGACCGCGGGCCCGATCACGGTGCCCGTGGAGAGCAAGGTGATCGCGAACGAGCTCGTCCTGCGGGGCGACGTCGGGTTCGACGATCCCGTGGACCTGACCATGGAGACCGGCGACCTCGGCGGGCCGGCCGTGGTGACCGGCCAGGTCAAGGAGGTCGGCGCGACCGTCGAGGCGGCCTCCGTCGTCCTCGAGGTCACGGGACGGCCCGTCATCGTGCTGCCCGGCGACCTGCCGACGTACCGCACGCTGCGCGCGGGCGTGTCCGGTCCGGACGTCCAGCAGCTGAAGGCCGCGCTGCGCGCGGTCGGCATCGACGGCGGCGACCCGGGTGGCGCGACGTACGACGCCGCGGCTGCCGCGGGGGTGCGTGCCCTCTACCAGAAGGTCGGCTACGAGCCGCCGACGGCCGGCGACGAGGTGCAGGAGGCCCTCGAGGCGGCCCGGCAGACCGTGACCGGCGCGGACGCGGGGGTCCGGACCGCGGAGGCGGCGCTCGCCGCCGCCGCTCGTGCCTCGGGCGGCGAGCCGGTCGCCGCGCTCGACGGCGCGGTGCGGGTGGCCGAGACGCGTCTGGCCTACCTCGCCGAGATGTGCGCGGCCCCGCGGGACCCGGACAGCGAGCCCGTCATGGAGTGCTCGCCCCCCGAGCGGGTGCGGGCCGAGACGGAGCTGGCGACGGCGCAGGCGGCGCGTGCCGCTGCCGACGTCGGCCCCGACACCACCGCGGAGCGCGAGGGCGTGCGTGCCGCCAAGGACACGCTCACCGAGGCGCGACGCGCGCTCACGGAGGCCCAGACGCAGGCCATGACGCCGCTGCCGGCCACCGAGGTCGTGTACCTGCCGTCGCTGCCGCGCCGGGTCGACTCCATCGACGTCGAGCGTGGCGGCCTCGTCCAGGGCGACTTCATGAGCCTGTCCGGCGCCACGATCCAGATCACGGCGTCCGCACCGCGCGCCGACGCCGAGCTCCTCGCCCCCGGGACGGTGGGCTCGTTCAGCCTCGACGGTGCCGACGTGCCGGTGACCGTCGCCGAGGTGACGGAGACGAAGGCGGGCACGGAGTCGGACGGTGACGGCACCGCGGCACCGAAGGGGGACCGTCGCCGGGTCGTCTTCACCGTTGGGGACCTGACGCCCGAGCAGCTGTCCGCCCTCGAGGGCACGAACATCCGGGTGCGGGTGCCGGTGAGCTCCACGGAGGGCGAGGTCCTCGCCGTCCCGCTCGCCGCGCTGACCGCAGGCCCCGGGGGCGAGAGCCGCGTCGAGGTCGTCGAGGACGGCACGAGCCGGCTCGTCGAGGTGACGACCGGCCTGGCCGCGTCGGGCTTCGTCGAGATCACGGGCTCGAAGGAGCCCCTCGAGCCCGGTGACCTCGTCGCCGTCGGCGTCACGGCCGAGGACCCCCCAGCGGGCGGCACGTCCTCGACGGACGAACCGACCTCGGGGACGGAGGAGGACGCGTGAGCGTCCTCGACCTGCTCGGCACGCCGCAGGGGGGCGTGCCGAGCGAGGAGGACGCGCCACCCCCCGTGGTCGAGCTGCGCGGCGCGGCGCGGGAGTTCCCCGGCGACCCGCCGGTGCACGCCCTGCACCCGGCCGACCTGCAGGTCGCCGCGGGCGAGTACCTGTCCGTGGTGGGGCCGTCCGGCTCCGGCAAGTCGACCCTGCTGAACCTCCTCGGGCTGCTCGACCGCCCGTCGAGCGGCGAGTACCTGGTCGACGGGATCCCGACCGCCCAGGCGGGGGAACGCGAGCGCGCAGCGCTGCGGGCGCAGCACATCGGCTTCGTGTTCCAGGCCTTCCACCTGCTGCCGCACCGCACGGTGCTGGAGAACGTCATGCTCGCGACGATCTACAGCGGCGTGCCGCGCGCCGAGCGCCACGCCCGCGCCGTCGAGGCGCTGGACCGGGTCGGGCTGACGCACCGCCTCGACTTCCGCCCGACCGTGCTGTCCGGCGGTGAGCGCCAGCGCACCGCCGTCGCCCGGGCGGTCGTCTCCCAGCCGCGGGTGCTGCTGGCGGACGAGCCCACGGGGAACCTGGACTCGGAGAGCTCTGCCGCCGTGCTGGACCTCTTCGACGAGCTCCACGCCGGCGGCCTGACGCTGTTGGTCATCACCCACGAGGACGACGTCTCGGCCCGCGCCCAGCGGCGCGTGCGCATCTCCGACGGCCACCTGCGGGAGATCCTGTGACCACCGTGACGCGGCCGGTACCGCGCACCGACCGGTTCGGCGTCAGCGACCTGCTGGCCGAGGCCGCTGCCGGGATCGGTGCGCGGCCCGGCCGGCTCATGCTCACCATCCTCGGCACGGTGCTGGGCATCGCCTCGGTCGTCGTCACGGTCGGGCTGGCGCAGACCGCAGCCGGGCAGATCAACAAGCAGTTCGACGCGGTGGCCGCCACGCAGGGGTCGGCCGCACCCGCGACGTCCGGATTCGGGGACGACGAGCGCACCCTGAGCACCCTGCCGTGGGACGCCCCCGACCGGGCCGAGCGCCTCAACGGCATCGAGGCGGCCGGGCTGGTCTCGGAGGTCGGCGACGACGACCTCGACGTGAGCGCCGTCCCCGTGCACGACCCGTCGGCACCGCGGGTGAGCAGCCCGGCGGTCTACGCGACGAGCCCGAACACGCTCGCCGCGCTCGACGGCCGGATCGTCCAGGGCCGCTACTTCGACGCGGGGCACGACGCGCGGGGTGACCGGGTCGTCGTGCTCGGGGCGGGGGCTGCGGAGCGGCTCGGCATCACCCGGGTCGACCGCCAGCCGTCGATCTTCATCGGCGAGAGCTCGTACCAGGTGATCGGCATCATCGACGGCGTGGCCCGCGCCACCGAGCTCGTCTCCGGGGTGCTCGTGCCCAACGGGACCGCCCGGGCGGACCTGGGCCTGACCGCGCCGGAGGAGCTGCACCTGCACCTGGCCGTCGGTGCCGGTCCGCTCGTCGCGAAGCAGCTGCCGCTCGCCCTGAACCCGAACACCCCCGAGACGGTCAAGGTGAAGGTGCCGCCGGGCAGCTCGTCGGTCCAGCAGAGCGTCCAGGCCGACATCAGCGCCATCTTCCTGGCCCTGGGGGGCGTCGCGCTGCTCATCGGTGGCGTCGGCATCGCGAACGTCACGCTGCTGTCGGTCCTCGAGCGCGTGGGCGAGATCGGCCTGCGTCGCGCCCTGGGCGCCACGCGCCGGCAGATCGCCGCGCAGTTCATGGTCGAGTCGGTGGTCGTCGGCCTGCTCGGCGGGCTCGTGGGCGCCGCGCTGGGCGTCGTGGTGGTGACGATCGTCTCGGCCGCGTCGCAGTGGACACCCATCCTCGACCTGCGCATGGTGGGTGTCGCCGCCCTGACCGGTGGGCTGATCGGCCTGCTGGCCGGCCTGTACCCGTCACTGAAGGCCGCGTCCATCGAGCCCATCTCGGCCCTGCGCGGCGGGGTCTGACCGGACGCCTCACCGACGCCGGGCGGTGCGTGCCGCCCGGCGTCAGAGGTCGTACTCGACGACGACCGGCGCGTGGTCGCTGAAGCGCGCGTCGTAGCTGTCCGCGCGGTCGACGGTCGCGGTCCGCGCCAGCGCGGCCAGTGCCGGCGTCGCGAGCTGGTAGTCGATGCGCCACCCGGCGTCGTTGTCGAAGGCCTTGCCACGCCAGGACCACCACGTGTACGGGCCGGGGCCGGGGCCGCCGAGCGACCGGCCCAGGTCCTGCCACCCCAGCTCGTCGAACCACCGGTCGAGGTAGGCGCGCTCCTCCGGCAGGAAGCCCGCCTTCGTGCGGTTGCCCTTCCAGTTCTTGAGGTCGACCTCGCGGTGCGCGATGTTCAGGTCGCCGGCCACCACGACGAGCGCGCCGTCCGCCGCCAGCTGCGCCAGGCGTGCCGTGACGTGCCCGAGGAACGCGTACTTCTCGTCCATCGAGGGGGTGCCGACCGTCCCGGAGTGCAGGTAGGCGGACACCACCGTGACCGTGCGGGCGGGCAGGTCGCCCTCGGCCGCGACCTCCAGGTCGGCCTCGACCCAGCGTCCGGCGTCACCGGTGACGTCCGTGCCCAGGCCGATGCGCACGGCGCTCATGGGCAGCCGCGAGGCGATCGCGACGCCGGCCCGCCCCTTGGCGTGCCCGGCCTCGTGCGCGAGGTGCCACGCGTCGGGCGACAGGTGGTCGGCGAGGATCTCGTCCGACCCCCGCACCTCCTGCAGCAGCAGGACGTCCGGCTTGCGGACGTCCAGCCACTCGCTCATGCCGCGGCGGAACGCGGCCCGGATGCCGTTGACGTTGACGGTGGCGACACGGAGCACCGGCCCATCCTGCCGCACCCGCCCCGCTGCGCCGGACGCCGGGGCGGGTCGCGCTCGTCACTCCCCCGCGTAGGCGGCCTCCAGCGGGGCGATCTCGAGCTTCTTCATCGCCAGCATCGCGTCGGTGGCGCGCTGGACGCCCGCCGCGTCGGGCCGGGACATGATCTCGTCCAGGGCCGTCGGGACCACCTGCCACGACACCCCGTACCTGTCCTTCAGCCAGCCGCACTGGCTGTGCTCGCCACCGCCCGCGACGAGCGCGTCCCAGTAGTGGTCGACCTCCTCCTGGCCGTCGACGCTCAGCACGAACGAGAACGCCTCGTCGGGCGGGAAGTGCGGCCCGGCCGTGAGGATCGTCACCGCGTGCCCGTCGAGCTCGAGCTCGACGACGAACGGCTCCCCCTCGGCGACGTCGGGGACCCCCGCCGGGGCGTGCTGGACGCGGGTGATCCGCGACCTCGGCACGACGGAGACGTAGAACTGCGCGGCCTCGTGGCCCCGCTCGGCGAACCACAGGTGGGACCGGACCATGCCCATGGCGGGCTCCTCTCGTCGGTGCGTACCCACCTACCGACCGGCGCCGCCGTGCCGACTCATCGCCCCGCGCCCAGGGACGGGGCGGCGACGGTCCGCGAGGACGCCGACGGGCCCGGGTCGACGTGCGACCCGGGCCCGTGGGCGTGCGACGGCGGCGTCAGCCGGCCTGGCGCTCCGCGGTGTCCACGACGTTGGCCAGCAGCATCGCGCGCGTCATCGGCCCGACCCCGCCGGGGTTGGGCGAGACCCACGACGCGACGTCCCAGACGTTCGGGTGGACGTCGCCGACGATGCGGCTGCGACCCGTCTCGGGGTCCTCGACGCGCGAGACGCCCACGTCGACGACGACGGCGCCCGGCTTGACGATCTCCGAGGTGATGATGCTCGGCACGCCCGCGGCGGCGATGACGACGTCGGCGTTGCGGGTGTGCTCCGCGAGGTCCACGGTGCCCGTGTGGGTGAGCGTCACCGTGGCGTTGACGGCGCGCCGCGTGAGCAGCAGGCCGATGGACCGGCCCACGGTCACGCCCCGACCGACGACGACGACGTCGGCACCCTTGAGCGGCACGTCGTGCCGCTCGAGCAGCTCGACGATGCCGGCGGGCGTGCACGGCAGCGGCGAGGTGATCTCCTCGCTGATCCGCAGCACGAGGCGCCCGAGGTTGGTCGGGTGCAGGCCGTCGGCGTCCTTCTCCGGGTCGACGAGCTCGAGCACGCGGTTGGTGTCGATGCCCTTGGGCAGCGGCAGCTGCACGATGTACCCGGTGCACGCCGGGTCGTCGTTGAGCCGCTGCACGGCGGCCTCGATGTCGGCCTGCGACGCGTCGGCGGGCAGCTCCTCACGGAGCGAGGAGATGCCGACCTCGGCGCAGTCCTTGTGCTTGCCGTTGACGTACCAGCGCGAGGCGGGGTCGTCACCGACGAGCAGCGTGCCGAGGCCGGGCACCACGCCGCGCGCGGCCAGGGCCGCGACGCGCGTGGTGAGCTCGGCCTTGATGGCGGCCGCCGTGGCCTTGCCGTCCAGGGACTGAGCGGTCATGGTGCTTCCTCCGCTCAGTACTGCTGCAGGCCGGGGTACAGCGGGAACGCCTCGGTGAGCTTGCGCACCCGCGCGGCCAGCGCCTCGACGTCGGCCGACGCGCCCTCCACCAGCGCCGTGGCGATGATGTCGGCGACCTCGGTGAACTCCGCGTCGCCGAAGCCCCGCGTCGCCAGCGCGGGCGTGCCGATGCGCAGGCCGGACGTGACGCGCGGGGGGCGCGGGTCGAACGGCACGGCGTTGCGGTTGACCGTCACACCGGCCGAGTGCAGGAGGTCCTCGGCCTGCTGGCCGTCGAGCGTCGAGTGGCGCAGGTCGACGAGCACGAGGTGCACGTCCGTGCCGCCGGTGAGCACCGAGACGCCGGCCGCAGCCACGTCCGGGGCGGTGAGGCGGTCGGCGATGATGCGGGCGCCGTCGATGGTGCGCTGCTGGCGCGCCTGGAAGTCCTCGGTGCCCGCGACCTTGAACGCCACGGCCTTGGCAGCGATGACGTGCATGAGCGGGCCGCCCTGCTGGCCCGGGAAGACGGCGGAGTCGATCTTCTTGGCGTACTCGCCCTTGCTGAGGATGAAGCCGGAGCGCGGGCCGCCGATGGTCTTGTGCACGGTCGAGGACACGACGTCCGCGTGCGGCACGGGCGAGGGGTGCAGGCCCGCGGCGACGAGGCCGGCGAAGTGCGCCATGTCGACCCAGAGCTTGGCACCGACCTCGTCGGCGATCTCACGGAACGCCGCGAAGTCGAGGTGACGCGGGTACGCCGACCAGCCGCCGATGATGACGTCGGGGCGGTGCTCGAGCGCGGCCTTGCGGACGACGTCCATGTCGACCCGGAACGTCTGCGGGTCCACGCCGTACGCGGCGACCTCGTAGAGCTTGCCGGAGAAGTTGATGCGCATGCCGTGCGTGAGGTGGCCGCCGTGCGCGAGGTCGAGGCCGAGGATCTTGTCGCCGGCGTTGATGAGCGCGTGCAGCACCGCGGCGTTGGCCGTGGCGCCAGAGTGCGGCTGGACGTTGGCGTGCTCCGCGCCGAACAGGGCCTTGGCACGGTCGATCGCGATGGTCTCCGCGATGTCGACCTGCTCGCAGCCGCCGTAGTAGCGGCGGCCCGGGTAGCCCTCGGCGTACTTGTTGGTGAGCACCGAGCCCTGCGCCTGGAGCACCGCGCGGGGGACGAAGTTCTCCGAGGCGATCATCTCGAGGGTGTTCTGCTGGCGCGCCAGCTCGCCGTCGAGGACGGCGGCGATCTCGGGGTCGAGCTCGGAGATGTTCTGGTCGAGCACGTTCTGGCTCATACGAAGGACTCCTGTCGCAGTCAACTGTGCGGGCGGCCGGCGCACCGCACACGTCGGGTGTGGGGCGACCGAGGGCCCAGGCGTCCGACCCGTTGGTCCAGCTGCTGCGTCGCTCCCCGGTGGTGACCCACCTGCTGCGCCAGTCGCGACGCGCACAGCCTAGCAACCGCCGGCCGGCCGGGGCCCGGGCATTCCACGGCGCACGCTCAGGCCGTGGCGGGCGGCTCCTCCAGCGCCCGGAGCCAGGTGCGCAGGATGCGCTCGAGGGTGTCCGCGTCGGCGGGGTCGAGCGCGTCGAGCAGCCGGCGCTCGTTGGCCATGTGGTCGGTGAACGCCGCGTCGACGACCGCCCGTCCACGCTCGGTGAGGGCGACGACGCGGGCGCGCGCGTCGGTGTCGCTCACCCGGCGGGTCACGAGCCCGGCACGTTCGAGCCGGTCGAGGCGCTTGGTCATGCCGCCGCTGGTCACGAGCGTGTGCGCGACGAGGTCCCCCGGCGACCGCTCGTACGGCGGGCCGGTGCGGCGCAGCGTCGCCAGCACGTCGAACTCCCCCTCGGTGAGCCCGTGCCTCTCGTAGACGGTGACGAGCTCGTCCGTCAGGTGGTTGGCGACGCGGTGCAGCCGGCCGATCACCTGCTGCGGGCGCAGGTCGACGTCGGGCCTCTCACGCCGCCAGGCGTCACCGATGAGGTCGAGCCGGTCCGGCGTCGGGGTCGGGTCCGAGGAAGGCACCCCCGGAATATATCTTCCGCGTCAGGTATTTTGTCTTCCATGGAAACTACCTGGCGCTGGTCGCTGCTCGCCGCCGTCGCCCCCGTCACCTGGGGTGCGGCCTACTTCGTCACGGCGCACACCCTGCCCCCGACGCACCCGCTGTGGGGCTCGGTGCTGCGCGCGCTGCCCGCCGGGCTCGTCCTGCTCGCCCTCGCGCGCCGCGTGCCCCACGGGTCCTGGCGGTGGCGGTCGCTCGTCCTCGGGGCGCTCAACATGAGTGCGTTCTTCGTGCTGGTGTACGTCGCGGCCCAGCGCCTGCCCACCTCCGTGGCCTCGACGGTCATGGCCGTGTCGCCGTTCGCCCTCGCGCTCGTGGCCTGGCCGCTGCTCGGCCAGCGACCGCGTCTCGCCTCGATCGCCGGGGCGGGCCTCGGGTTCGCCGGCGTCGTCGCCATGCTCGTCACCGGCAGCGTGCGGATCGACCCCGCCGGCGTGCTCGCCGGCGTCGCCGCGATGCTCATGTCGTCCGTCGGCTTCGTCCTGGCCACGCGGTGGAAGGACGACGTCGACGTACTGACGACGACGTCCTGGCAGCTGGTGGCCGGCGGGCTGCTGCTGGTGCCCGTCGCCGTCGTGGTCGAGGGCGCTCCCCCGGCGCTCGACGGGCGCGGCTGGCTCGGGCTGGCGTTCCTGTCGCTGGTCGCCACGGCGCTGGCCTACGTCACGTGGTTCGCCGCGCTGCGGCACCTGCCCGCGAGCGCCGTGGGGCTCGTCGGCCTGCTCAACCCCGTCACCGGGGTCGTCGCAGGGCTCACGCTCGGCGGCGAGCGCCTCACCGGGCTGCAGACGCTCGGCGTCGCGGCCGTCCTCGCCGCGGTCCTCGTGGGGCAGCCCGCGGTGCAGGCGCGGCTGCCACGTCGGCGCCCGGCTCCGGGTCACGCCCCCGACC
>JAEWEJ010000302.1 GCA_023389455.1 Actinomycetes bacterium
CGTCCGGCTCCCGCCGCGTCCGGCGGGACCGCCCGGGAGCGCGGCGTCGCGGCCGCGCGGGCAGCTGCCGCCCAGTCCCGCAACCGCACGCAGCAGCCGGACGAGCCGTCGCCGGACGACCCGACGATCGGCCAGTCCGGCCTGGTCGGCGTGCCGCTGGTCGCGCAGATGCTCGGCGGGCGAGTCATCGACGAGCAGATCGACATCTGACCCGGGGAGGCGTGCGGGGGGCGTGGCCGCGCGTCGCGTCGCCCGGCCCGGCTCGACGCCGCGCGCTGACGCACGGAGCGCCCCCGTGACGCGGCTACGCTGGCGGGGTGTACGAGGGCGCGATCCAGGACCTGGTCGACGAGCTCGGGCGGCTGCCCGGGGTCGGCCCCAAGAGCGCCCAGCGCATCGCGTTCCACATCCTCGCGGCGGACCCCGCGGACGTGCGGCGCCTGGCCGACGCGCTGACCGAGGTCAAGGCGCGCGTGCAGTTCTGCGAGATCTGCGGCAACGTCGCGCAGGAGCCGCAGTGCCGTATCTGCCGTGACCCGCGCCGCCTGCCGTCGACCATCTGCGTGGTCGAGGAGGCCAAGGACGTCGTCGCGATCGAGCGCACGCGGGAGTTCCGCGGTCGGTACCACGTGCTCGGCGGGGCCATCAACCCGATCGCGGGCGTCGGGCCGGACGACCTGCGCATCGCCCAGCTCATGACGCGGCTCGCCGACGGCTCGGTCACCGAGGTCATCCTCGCCACCGACCCGAACGTCGAGGGCGAGGCCACCGCCACCTACCTCGCGCGCCTGGTCGTGCCGATGGGGCTGACCGTGAGCCGGCTCGCCTCCGGCCTGCCCGTGGGCGGGGACCTGGAGTACGCGGACGAGGTGACCCTGGGACGCGCGTTCGAGGGACGACGGCGGATCAGTGCATGACGCCGAGGACGAGGGGGAGCAGATGAGCACCGACGACGAGCGTCCCGTGGCGGACGCGGACCTGCGGGACATCGCGGACTCGGTCGCCACCGAGTCGCGAGGGTTCCTCACGACTGTCACCGAGGTCGCGGCGGGCTCCGCCCCCGAGGCGTCGCTGCCGCTGCTGCTGCTCGCGCTCTCCGACCTGCTGGCCGCGGGGGCGCGCCTGGGTGCCACGACGGACGTCGTGCCGCCGTCGCGCTTCGAGCCCGACGTCGGCCCGGACGCCGACCTCGAGCCGCTGCGGGTCAACCTCGCGAACCTGTTCGACGGCATCGACGAGTACATCGAGGTCGTGGACCCGCTGCTCGGCCCCGAGGTCGAGGAGTCGACGATCTCCGGCGACCTCGTCGCGATCGTCGGCGCCGTCTCGCAGGGGCTCGCGCACCACGAGCGCGGGCACGTCCTCGAGGCGTTGTGGTGGTGGCAGTTCAGCTACCTGTCCGACTGGGGCGAGCGGGCGGCGTCCACGCTGCGCGCCATCCAGACGATCCTCGCGCACGTGCGCCTCGACGTGGAGGACGACGTCGCGACCGAGGCGGAGTACGACGCGCTGCAGCCCTGACCTCGAGGGCCGACGGTCGACGGCTGCGGTCAGGTCGCCCAGGCGGGTCGCCCGCCGGACGGTGGTCCGCCCGCCGGCCGCCGCCCGGTCCGCCGACCGGAGGGGATGACCGGGGGGCGGGGGCGTCTGCGGCCGACGGGCGGCGTCAGGGGTGCGTCAGGCGACGCGGGTACCGCGCGGGAGCGTGCGCTGGGGGATCCGCAGGCGACGGACCGCGACCAGGAACCCGGCGGCGCCGAGCAGCAGGTTCACGGCCAGGCCGAACGGCCAGACCGGTCCGGCGTGACCGCGGGTGCCCGTCACGGCGGACGTGTCCTCCTCCACCCAGCACTCGTCGACGACGTCCGGGGAGCCCAGGCGCAGGTCGCGCAGCACCTGCGTGACCGCGGCGGGGTCGTCCGGGCCGGTCGCCGACGCGGGCACGGCGCCGTCGGCGACGACCGCGAACGGGTTGATCGCCGGCAGCCACCAGGTCCACTCGGTGCGCGCCACGGCCCGCTCCTGCACGGTGAGCTCGCACACCGGGACGGCGGTGGCGGCCTCCTCGCCGCCGTCCTCCATCGCCATCCAGTACTCGTCGGTCACCCCGTAGACCTGCACGTCCTGCGTCGTGCTGAGGAACGGGTAGGTCAGCCCGAAGAAGACCGGGGTGAAGACGGTCAGCGCCGCGACGGTGACGAACGTCAGCACGGTCGAGCCGGCCGGTCGCGCCGCGAGCGTCGACCACCCGAGCCCCATGCCGCACACGGCCGCGAGCAGCAGCGCGGTCAGCAGGACCACACGCGGCAGGGTCGCCACCGGCACACCGCCCATGACCAGCGCGATCGCGAAGAACGGCAGGCTCACGACGAGGAACGCGCACGCGCTGAGCCACGCGGCGAGGAGCTTGCCGGCCGCGATCTCCGCCGGGGACAGGAGCGTGACCTGCAGGGTCGCGAGCGTCCCCGCCTGGCGGTCCCCGTTGACGGCGGTGGACGTGAGCGTCGGCGTGACCAGCAGCCCCAGGCCCAGGACGAGCGCCGTGACGACGACGAACAGGACGCGGCCGGCCTGGTCGGTCGTCGCGGCGGAGTCGTCGAAGAGCGTGAGGACGCCACCCGCGAGCAGCGTGATCACCCCCACGACGGCGAACCAGACGACGAGGGCCACCTTCCACCGTGACGAGCGGACGCGCTGGCGCAGCTCGAGCGCGGCGACCGTGCGCACGCCGTGCCGGGTCAGGGTCCAGGTGCCGACGGCCGGCCGTGCGGCCGGTGCGGGCGTCGTGGTCGTGGTCATCGCCGCTCCTCCTCCAGTGCGAGGTACGCCTGCTCGAGCGCACCGGCGGCGGGCGCCGACGACACGACGGGGACACCGGCGGCGACGGCGTCGCGCAGCAGCGCGGCGGCACCCGTCTCCCCGTCGACGTCGACGAGGACCCCGCCCGCGGGACCCTCGGTGCCAGGTGCGGTCTCGCCGGGGCGCGTCGCACCGTCGGGGCGGTACGCGATGCCCGCGCCGTCCAGCCAGGTGGTCAGCGCCGGCAGCGACAGCGACCGGACGTGCCACGAGCGCCGCCGGACCGCGGTGTCCGCGTCCGACATCCCGGCCACCGTGCGACCGCGTGACAGGAACACCGCGTCGTCGGCCATCTCGTCGAGCTCGGACAGCACGTGCGACGACACGAGGACCGTGCGGCCCTCGTCGGCCAGGCGGCGCAGCAGGATCCGCAGGTCCACGCGGGAACGCGGGTCCAGGCCGCTGGCAGGCTCGTCGAGGAGCAGCACCTGCGGGTCGTGGACGAGGGCGCGGGCCAGCCCGAGCCGCTGCTTCTGGCCGCGGGACAGCACGGCGGCCGGCTGGTCGGCGTACTCGGACAGGTGCACCGTCGCGAGCAGCTCGTCGACCCGGGCCGGCGCGGCCGCGCGGTCGACGCGGTAGGCGTCGGCGAACATCGTGAGGACCTCCCGCGCCGTCAGGGAGTCCCAGGTGCCGAACGCGTCCGGCATCCACCCGGTGCGTGCGCGTGCGGCGGCGCTGTCGGTGACGGGGTCGAACCCGGCGACGCGGACCTGACCGGAGTCCGGGACGAGCAGCCCCGCGAGCACGAGCAGGAGCGTGGTCTTGCCGGACCCGTTCGGGCCCACGAGGGCCGTGACCGCCCCGGCCCGGGCGACGAGGTCGGCGCCGTCCAGCGCCTTGACGGCACCGAACGCGCGGCGCAGCCCGGCGACCTCGATGCCGGGCGTGCGGGTGGCGACGGCGACGGCGGGCCCCTGCGGGCTGGGGTCGCCCCCGTCCGGTCGGTCGAGCGGTGCGTCGGCTGGCATGACGCCACGCTAGAAGCCGGTCACCCCGCCGCGGGTCCACCTGCGGGAGGACCGCCCACGGACGGCCGTCGCCCCGCGGAGGGACCCGGGGTCCGAGCGGTCGTCACCGCACCGCGGACGGCCCGGCACCGCGGACGGCCCGGCACCGCGGACGGCCCGGC
>JAEWEJ010000005.1 GCA_023389455.1 Actinomycetes bacterium
CGCCGGGTGTCCGCGGTGTCCGTGCTGGCCACCGCGCTGCTGCTCGTGACCGCGTGCGCGACCGGCACCGGGTCCGGCGCCGGGTCCACCGGCCCGTCCGCGACGGGCAGCGGCTCGCCGTCCGGCACCCCGGGCACCGGGGACCGGACCGACGGGGCGTGGGCGCTGACGTCCGGCGAGGTCGACGGGGCCGCGCTCACCGTCACCGGCGGCGCCCCGGTCACGCTGCTCGTCGAGGACGGGCGGGTCTCCGGCACGTCCGGCTGCAACACCTACACCGCGTCGCTGGACACGACCGACGGCTGGTCGGTCGGGGAGGTCGGCCTGACGCGCATGGCGTGCGAGCCGGAGGTCATGGCCCTGGAGACGGCCTACCTGGACGCGCTCGCCGCGGTCGACGCCGCCGAGCTCACGGACGACGGGCTCGAGCTCACGGGGCCCGACGTGACGCTGACGTTCACGGCGGACCCGAACGCCGCCTGACCGCGGCCGTCCGGCGTCCCGGGTACTCGCCCCGGACGCCTCGCCCGGCACGCTCAGAGGTCGCGCGCCAGCCACAGGGAGACGGGGAGCGTCGGCCAGACGGCCGCCGGCGGCGCGACGGGACGGTAGCCGGCCGACAGGTACAGCTCGAGCGCGGCAGGCTGCCGGATGCCGGTGTCGAGCACGACCCGCGCGTACCCCTGCGCGCGGGCGTCGACCTCGACCAGCCCGACGAGGCGCCGTGAGAGCCCTCGACCGCGCGCGGAGGGCACCACGTGGACCCGCGTGAGCTCCGCCGTGCCCGGGCCCCAGGACGCCGCGGCGTCGCGGCGCGTCGCGCAGCCCACCGGCTCGCCGTCGCACCGCAGCAGGAACGTCGTCGAGCCCGCCGTGCCCGGGTCGTCGGCCGGCCGCGCGGCCGCGCCCGCCGCGTCGTCCGCGTCGTCCGCGTCGTCCGCGTGCTCGGGGTAGAGGGGCGCGAGCTCGGCGACCATCGCCCGGCGCAGCGCGACCGCGTCCGGGTGGTCCCAGGCCACCCGCTCGACGCCCACGCGTGGCAGCAGGTGCTTGGCGAAGCAGCGGGAGTCGACGACGCCCACGTACTCGCCGTAGTTCTCCACGGGCCGGTAGCAGGCGGCCAGGTACAGGCCGATGGCCTCCGGCTGCAGCACACCGGTCTCCAGCACGAGCCGGTCCAGCCCGCGCCCCGCAGCCTCGTCCTCGAGCGCGGTCAGGACGCGCGGCGACAGCCCTCGGCCGCGGTGCTCCGGGCGGACGTACATCCGCTTGAGCTCACCCGTCCCGGGCCCGAGCTCGTCGGACGCGTCACGCAGCGAACCGCAGGCCACGGCCTCACCGTCCACGCGCAGCACGACCATGGCGACGATCGAGTCGCCGGTCATCGCGTGGCCGATGTCGTCGTCGCCGTACCGCGCCCGCAGCTCGGCCTGCTGGGCCGTGCGCAGCGCCGTGGCGTCGGGGTCGTCCCACGGGACGACCTCGAGGCGCGCGTCCCCGTCCACGCGTGTCGGCACGGCCGTCAGGAGACGAGCGCCTGCAGGACGGACGTGAAGAACCGCAGCCCGTCGGTGCCGCTGCGCGGACCGGCGGGACCGTCGGGGCCGAAGCCCGCCTCGACCGCGTGCTCCGGGTGCGGCATCAGCCCGACCACGTTGCCCGCCGCGTTCGTGACGCCCGCGATGTCCCGCCGGGACCCGTTCGGGTTCTGCCCGACGTACCGGAACACGACGCGCCCCTCCCCCTCGAGCTCGTCGAGGGTGCGCTCGTCGGCGACGTACTGGCCGTCCTGGTTCTTCAGCGGGATGGTGATCCGCTCGCCCGGCGCGTACGCGCGCGTCCACGCGGTGTCGGCGTTCTCGACCGCCAGCACCTGCTCGCGGCACACGAAGTGCAGGTGGTCGTTCTTGATCATGGACCCCGGCAGCAGGTGCGCCTCGGTGAGGACCTGGAAGCCGTTGCAGATGCCGAGGACCGGCAGTCCCCGCCCGGCCGCGTCGACGATCTCGCCCATGACGGGCGCGAACCGGCTGATCGCCCCGGCGCGCAGGTAGTCGCCGTAGGAGAAGCCGCCGGGCAGCACGACCGCGTCGACGCCCTTGAGGTCGGCGTCGGCGTGCCACAGCGCGACGGGCTCACCGCCGGCCAGGCGCACCGCGCGCGCGGCGTCCCGGTCGTCCAGCGTGCCCGGGAACGTGACGACCCCGATGCGACCCATCAGGCCAGACCCTGCGAGGCCACCGTCGCCGCCGCGTCGGCCTCGATGTCGGCCACGCGGACGACGTCCTCGATGACGGGGTTCGACAGCACCTGCTCGGCCGCGGCCGCGGCCGCCTCCAGGACCTCCGGCGTCACCGGCCCGTCGACCTCGAGCTCGAACCGCTTGCCCTGGCGGACGGACGTGAACTGCCCGAAGCCCAGGCGCGGCAGCGCGTTCGCGACGGCCTTGCCCTGCGGGTCGAGGATCTCGGGCTTCGGCATGACGTCGACGACGACTCGTCCCACGGGGGTGCTCCCTGGTTCGCGGCGGTGGGGGGTGGTGCTGATCCTACGGCGAGCGGCCCCCACGCCGGCCGACGTCTTACCCACCGGGCGGGTCAGAGGGACGTGTGCGTCCACGCGCCGCCGACCAGGGTGCCGGCGACCCGGACGTCGCGCACCGCGCCGGGCACCGCCGCGAGCGCCACGGGGTCGTCGTCCAGGACGACGAGGTCCGCCGGGTCGCCGGTGCGCAGCGTCAGGGGGCGCCCGTCGACGGACGACGCCAACGCGGTCGTGACGTCGAGCGCCTGCTCCGGGTGCCACGACGGCCGGTCGTCGCCGGTGCGCCACACGGCCGCGTCGACCGCGAGCCACGGGTCGAGCGGCGCGACGGGGGCGTCCGAGCCGAGGGCCAGCGGGACGCCCGCGGCGTGCAGGTCGGCGAACGGGAAGG
>JAEWEJ010000033.1 GCA_023389455.1 Actinomycetes bacterium
GCCCCGGGCCGTCGCCGGCGGGCCTCGCAGCAGGGGAGCGTGCCGACGCGCGCGTTGCCGGCGGGGTCGTGCTGCTCGGCCGCGAGGTGCGTCAGGCGGAGGGCGAGCCGTCCGTCGTCGTACCGGCGTCGTCGGCCCCCTCGCCCGCACCCGGGTCCCGGGGGGTCGTGCCGTCGTCGGGCTCCCCGGTGCCGCGCGCGCCGGGACCGTCGGCACCCGCTGCATCCGTGCCCGGGGTGCCGGTGCCCTGGCCCTGGCCGCTCTGCCCACCGGCCGCCTGCCGGCGCCGGCGCTGCTCCTGCTCGAGGCGGAACAGGAACTCCGGGTCGTCGTCCGGGGCGACGGGCCCGCCGCCCCGCCGCCCGGGCGGGTCGGCGTGCGGTGCACCACGGCTGACGAGCAGCCAGACGACGCCGCCGATCACGGGCAGCAGGAGGACCACCAGCAGCCACAGCACCGCCGGACGCCCGCGCCGTCGGCGCTCGTCGCTGCCCAGCACGTCGAACACGCAGTAGACGATGAACGCGAGGGCGACCACGAAGGGCAGGTACCTGAGCACCTGTCCACCCTAAGCGGGACGGGCGGCGCCTACCCTGGGGGCGTGCCCGTCGTGACCTACTCCCTGCTGCGCATCGCCCTCTTCCTCGCCGCCACCGGCGTCCTGTGGTGGGTCGGCATGCAGTCCTGGCTCGCCCCGGTCGTGGGCGCCGTCGTGGCGTTCGGCCTGTCGTACGTGCTCCTGGGCCGGCAGCGCGACGCCGCCGCGCTGCACCTGGCTGCGCGGGCGCAGCGGCGCCGCGGCTCCCGCGTGAGCGACGACGCGGCCGCGGAGGACGCCGAGGCCAGGGACGCCGAGTCGCAGGTGGAGCCGCGGCGGCCCGATCCGGGCACGGCGGGTCTGGCGGGCTAGCGGGGCCAGCCCCGGCTCACAGCGCGAGCCCGAGGCCCAGCAGCACGCCGAACGCGAGCTCCAGCAGCCCGGTGCCGCCGAGCACGGGGACCAGGGCGATGCCGCGGGCCCCGGCCAGCACCGCCACGGCCAGCAGCACCGCGGGGGCCAGCAGGAGCAGCACGGCGAGCGACCAGGGCGCGGCGAACGCGCACACGGCTCCCAGCAGCACGGGCAGCACGACCATCGCCGCGTAGACGCGCCGCGCGCGGTGCTCGCCCAGCCGCACGGCGAGGGTGCGCTTGCCGACCAGGACGTCCGTCGGCACGTCGCGCAGGTTGTTGGCCATGAGCAGCGCGCACGCCAGCAGGCCGATCGCGACGGCGCCCACCACGGCGGGCCAGGTCACGGTGCCGACCTGCGTGTAGGTGGTGCCCAGGACGGCCACGAGCCCGAAGAACACGAACACGCCGACCTCGCCGAGCCCGCGGTAGCCGTAGGGGCGCCGTCCGCCGGTGTACGTCCAGGCGGCCACCACGCACAGCGCCCCGACGGCCAGCAGCCACCACTGCCCGGACAGGGCCACGAGCCACAGGCCGAGGACCGCGGCGACGGCGAACGCCACGCCCGCGGCGGCCTTGACCTGCCCGGGCGTCGCGAGGCCGGAGGCCGTCAGCCGCACCGGGCCGACGCGGTCGACGTCGGTGCCGCGCACGCCGTCGGAGTAGTCGTTCGCGAAGTTCACCGCGACCTGCAGGGCGAGCGCGACCCCCGCGGCGAGCAGCGCCCGGCCCGGGTGGGCGGCGTCGGCCTGCGCCGCGGCACCGGTCCCGACGAGGACGGGCGCCACGGCGGCCGGCAGCGTGCGGGGGCGGGCGCCGGCGAGCCAGACGGATGCGGAGGCCATGGTGATCCTGTTCGTCGGGGTCGTCGTCAGGGGAGTCGGGGAGGTGCGGCACCGCGCCGGGCGCGTCGCGTCAGGTGCCGGCGTGCCTGCTCATCAGCTGCGTGGCGAGCCGCGCGACCGCGCGCCGGTCCGGCTTTCCGGGCCCGCGCAGCGGCAGGTCGTCGACGACGAGCACCTGGCGCGGCGCGCTGGCCGGGCCGAGGACCTGCGCGACGGAGGTCCGCAGCGCCGTCAGCGGCGGCACGGAGCCGTCCTCGGTGACCACGACGGCCACGACGGACTGCCCCCAGTGCTGGTCGGGGACGCCGACCACGCAGACCTCGCGCACCCCGGGCAGCCCGGCGACGACCTCCTCGACCGCCTGCGGGTCCACCTTGACACCGCCGGTGACCAGGACGTCGTCCAGCCGTCCGAGCACGTGCAGCAGGCCGTCGTCCAGGCGCCCGCGGTCCGCGGTGCGCAGCCACCGCCGTCCCCGGCGCGTCACAAAGGTCGTGGCGTCCAGGTCGGGCCGGTGCAGGTACCCGGAGGCGAGGACCGGCCCCGTGAGCGCGATGCGCTGCTCCGCGTCCACGGTCACCGACACGCCGTCCAGCGGGCGCCCGTCGTAGACGCAGCCGCCGCAGGTCTCGGTCATGCCGTAGGTGGTGACGACCTGCAGGCCGGCCGCGCGGGCCCGCGCGAGCAGCGGCGGCGGGCAGGCGGCCCCGCCGACGAGGATCGCGTCGAAGCGCAGCGCCACGGCCGTGGCGTCGCGGTCGTCGAGGACCCGCACCAGCTGCGTGGGCACCAGGGACGTGTAGTGGGGTCCCGGGCGGGCCGTCGCCTCGCGTGCCGCCCGGGCGAACCCGGGGGCGCGGAACGGCCCGTCCGGCAGGGTGCTCAGGTCGCCGTCGGCGAGCAGCGCGCGGACGACCACCTGGAGGCCCGCCACGTGGTGCACCGGCAGCGCGAGCAGCCACGAGCCGGGACCGGTGAGGCGGTCCGCCGTCGCGCCGGCCGACGCGCGCAGGGCCGCCGCCGACAGCATCACGTCGCGCGGGCGGCCCGTGGAGCCGGACGTGCGGACCACGACGGCCACGTCGGACGGCACGGCGGTGGTGGGCCCGGACGCCGGGTCGTCGAGCACCCGCACCGCCGGACCCATCCCCTCCAGCGCCGCGGTCAGGGCAGGGACGAGGTCCCGCACCTGCGCGGGCACGTCACGCAGCGGCCGGTCCACGTGCACAGCCTAGGACGTCCGCCCTGACCGACGCGTCGCGCGGCGCGGCATCCTGGTGGGCCCGCGTGCCGAGGTCGGCGTCGTAGAGTGTCCCGCGGTCCGGCGATGCCGGGCTGGGTCGGCGTGCGCGACGGTGTGCGGGACCCCGTCGGAGCGGCGGCGGCAGAACAGTCGGCGCCGGGGGACGGAGAAGAGATGGCAGTGACGGTGGCACGCAGCGGATCGAGCAGGCGACGGGCCCGGACGGGAGCCCTCGCGGCGCTCGGGGCTCTCCTCGCACTCACGGCGTGCGGGTCGCCGTCGGCGCAGCCCGCGCCTGCCGTCACGGAGCAGGCGGAGGTCGTGGCCGACAAGCAGGCCGTGCCCGTCCCGGACGTGCCCCCGACGTGGCCCCTGACGGGTGTGGCCGGGGCGCCGGACCCGCGCCCGGCCATCGCCGTGAAGATCGAGAACACCTCCTCGGCCCGCCCGCAGTCCGGGCTCGAGCAGGCCGACGTCGTCTGGGAGACGATCGTCGAGTTCGAGGTCTCGCGCTTCGTCGCCGTCTTCCACTCGCAGGCGCCGGAGGAGGTCGGCCCGATCCGCTCGGTCCGTCCCATGGACCCGCTGATCGTCGCGCCGCTGCACGGCGTGCTCGCGTTCTCGGGCGGGCAGGCCGGGATCCTCGACCTCGTCAACGCCTCGGGCGTGCAGGTGGTGTCGCACGACGCCGGTGCCCCGGGCATGTACCGCGTCAGCAGCCGCAAGGCACCGCACAACGTGTACGGCTCGCTGGCCACGTGGTGGGGTGCGGCGGAGGCCGGGCGCACGGCGCCGCCCGAGCAGTTCGCGTTCGCGCGGTCGCCCGAGGGCGCCGCGGCCGTGACCGCAGGGACGCCCGCCACCACGCTCGACTTCCGTCTGTCCGGCCAGTCGCACCCCGTGTGGAGCTGGGACGCCGCCAGCGGCGCCTGGCAGCGCTCCGAGGGCTCCGAGGCGGCGACCGCCGCGAGCGGTGCCCGGCTGTCCGCGGTCAACGTCGTCGCGATCACGGCGGGGCACCCGCCCACGCAGTTCGGCGCCCAGGGCGGTGCGCCCGTGCCGACGTACGAGCTCGTGGGCTCCGGGGACGCGGTGATCGCCACCGGTGGCCAGACCGTCGCGGTGCGCTGGCAGAAGGACGCGCAGGACCAGCCGCTGCGCCTGCTGATGCCCGACGGGTCGGACGCGACGCTCGCGCCCGGCAACACCTGGGTCGAGCTGGTCCCCGCCGGCAGCGGGTCGCTGACCGTCTCCTGACGTCCGGGGCCACGGGCCCCGGGCCGCACCCCGCGTGCGGCCGTCCTGACCCGACGGGCACCACGGTCCGGGCCGCCACGGCCCGGACCGCGACCGGTCCGATACCTGCGGTGGACAACCGCGGCGGCTCCCTCGTCCCTGGGGTGGAGGCCGAGGGCCCGCGGGGCTGAGGTCGCGGCGGGTGCCTACCGGTCCCCGGGGCGATGCCGTCCGGGCACGGTCGCGGCCACGCTGGGGGCATGGCCGCACAGACGATCCCCGAGACCTTCCACCCGGCGCACGCACCGCGCCACCAGCCCGCCGACCGCAGCACACGCTCGGCCGTCGCGGTGGTGGTCGCGGGGATCGTGCTCGTCGCGCTCCTCGTGGGCGGGGGCGCGATGGTCGCGACCCTCGTCGACCTCGCGTCGTGGATGGGCGCCGCGCGCTGACGCGTCGGGACCACCGGCCGCAGCCGTGGCCCGGTGGTGCGCGCACGTGCGCACGCGCCGACGCTCAGTAGGCGTACGGGAACCCGGACCAGTCCGGGTCGCGCCGCTGCAGGAACGCGTCGCGGCCCTCGACGGCCTCGTCGGTCATGTAGGCCAGCCGGGTGGCCTCGCCCGCGAACACCTGCTGCCCCGCCAGACCGTCGTCCGCCAGGTTGAACGCGAACTTCAGCATCCGCACGGCCTGCGGCGACTTCGTCGCGATGATCCGTGCGTACTCCAGCCCCGCCTCCTCCAGGTCGGCGTGGGCGACCACGTCGTTGACGGCGCCCCAGGCCAGCGCGTCGTCCGCCGAGTACTCACGGGCGAGGAAGAAGATCTCCCGGGCCCGCTTCTGGCCGACCTGCCGCGCGAGCAGGGCCGAGCCGTACCCGCCGTCGAACGACCCGACGTTCGCGTCGGTCTGCATGAACCGCGCGTGCTCCCGGCTCGCGATGGTCAGGTCCGCGACCACGTGCAGCGAGTGGCCACCACCGGCCGCCCACCCGTTCACGAGCGCGACGACGACCTTGGGCATCGTCCGCATCAGGCGCTGGACCTCGAGGATGTGCAGGCGCCCGGCGCGCGCGGGGTCGACCGCCTCGGCCGTCTCGCCCTCGGCGTACCGGTACCCGTCGCGTCCCCGGATGCGCTGGTCGCCGCCGGAGCAGAACGCCCGGCCGCCGTCCTTGGGAGAGGGGCCGTTCCCCGTGAGCAGGACCGTGCCGACGTCGGACGTCGTGCGCGCGTGCTCCAGCACGGCGTACAGCTCGTCGACCGTGTGCGGCCGGAAGGCGTTGCGCACCTCGGGCCGGTCGAACGCGACGCGGACCACGGGCAGGTCCCGCTCGACGGCGCCCGCGGCCGCCTGCTCCGGGGTGGGACGGGCACGTCCCCGGTGGTACGTGAGGTCCGTGAGGTGCTCGAAGCCCTCGACCTCGCGCCACCGGGTGGGGTCGAAGGTCTCCGACACGGGGGCGGGCAGGGGGGCGGGGGTCACGCTCGAGGTCACCGGACCACCCTAACGAGCGGCCTAGCCTGGGGTGGTGAGCGCGCAGCCGGACCTCGTGGTGTGGGACGTGCCGTTGCGCACGCGGTTCCGGGGCCTGACCCGGCGGGACGGCGTGCTGGTGCGTGGCGACGCCGGGTGGGGGGAGTTCAGCCCCTTCTGGGACTACGACGACGCGGTCGCCGTCCGTTGGTGGCGTGCGGCGCGCGAGGCGGCGGACGAGGGCTGGCCCGACCCGCTCCGCACCCACGTGCCGGTGAACGTCACCGTGCCGGCCGTCGACCCCGAGCACGCGCACCGCATCGTCACCGCGTCGCGCGGCTGCCGCACCGCCAAGGTCAAGGTGGCCGAGCCGGGGCAGCCGCCGGGCGCGGACGAGGCCCGGCTGGAGGCCGTGCGCGACGCGCTGGGCCCCGACGGTGCGATCCGCGTCGACGCGAACGCCGCGTGGGACGTCGACACCGCGGTGACCCGGCTGGCCGCGCTGGACCGTGCGGCGGACGGGCTCGAGTACGCGGAGCAGCCGGTCCCCGGGGTCGAGGACCTCGCCGCGCTGCGGCGCCGCACCCACGTGCGGCTCGCCGCGGACGAGGTGGTCCGGCTCTCGGACGACCCGCTCGCCGTCGTGCGTCGGCAGGCCGCCGACGTCGTCGTGCTCAAGGTGCAGCCGCTCGGGGGCGTGCGGGCCTGCCTGCGCCTCGCGGAGCAGATCGCCCTGCCCGTGGTCGTGTCGTCCGCCCTGGAGTCCTCGGTCGGGCTGGCAGCCGGGCTGGCGCTGGCCGCCGCACTGCCGGAGCTGCCGCACGCGTGCGGGCTGGCGACGGCCGCGCTGCTGGCCGAGGACCTGGTCGACGACCCGCTGCTCCCGCGTGACGGGGCCATCGAGGTGCGTCGGCCGCTGCCGTCGCCGGGGCGGGTGGCGGCGGCCGCGGCACCGCAGCCGCTCGTGGCGCGGTGGGAGG
>JAEWEJ010000041.1 GCA_023389455.1 Actinomycetes bacterium
CCTCCCACCCTCCCCGACCGACGGAGCAGCCGTGGCTGTGACCACCACCCCACCCCCGCGCGGCGCCGTGCCGCAGCCGCGGACCGACGCGGCCGAGGCCGTGCGCGCCGCCTCCACCGGACGCCTCGCCGGCCGCGTGTTCTCCGGCCTGGCGACCGGTGCCGGCCTCCTCATCCTCGTGACGCTGGCGGCGGTCGCCGTCTTCCTCGTGGTGCGTGCGTGGCCCGCGCTCACCGCGAGCAGCGAGGAGCTCGACGCGATCTCCTGGTTCAACGGCGGGTCCGTCGCCGAGTACGTGGGGCCGCTGGTCTTCGGCACGCTCCTCGCGTCGCTGCTGGCCCTGGCGATCGCCGTGCCGGTCTCGGTGGGCATCGCGCTGTTCATCTCGCACTACGCGCCGCGTCGGCTGGCCCAGGGCCTGGGCTACCTCATCGACCTGCTCGCGGCGATCCCGTCGGTCGTCTACGGCCTGTGGGGCGCGTTGTGGCTCATCGGGCGTCTCGACCCGGTGTTCACGTGGCTGTCGACGAACCTCGGGTTCATCCCGTTCTTCGCGGACTACCAGGCACCGGCGAAGAACATCATGTCGGCGTCGATCGTGCTGGCCGTGATGATCCTGCCGATCATCACGGCGGTGTCGCGCGAGGTGTTCCTGCAGACGCCGCGGCTGCACGAGGAGGCGTCGCTCGCGCTGGGCGCGACCCGGTGGGAGATGGTGCGCCAGGCCGTCCTGCCGTTCGGGCGCTCGGGCGTCATCAGCGCCTCGATGCTGGGCCTGGGACGCGCGCTGGGGGAGACCATGGCCGTGCTCATGGTCATCTCGCCCGGGTTCCTGTTCTCGTTCTTCCTGCTCAAGCCGGGCCAGCAGCAGACGATCGCGGCGAACATCGCCTCGAAGTTCCCCGAGGCCAGCGGGCTGAGCGTCAGCGCGCTCGTCGCGACGGGCCTCGCGCTGTTCGTCATCACCTTCGTCGTCAACTTCGCCGCGCGCTGGATCATCGCGCGGCGCGCCGAGTTCTCGGGAGCCAACTGATGACCGCCGACGCTCCCGCCGCACCCGCCGGGCTGCTGGGTGACGCCTACCGGCGCCTGCCCCGGTGGAGCACGTGGGCCTTCGCCGGCGGCTCGCTCGCGGTCGCGGCGGTCGTGCTCCTGCTCGCCGGCTCGGCGTCCCTCGTGGGGGTCGTCGTGCTCGGTGCCGTCGTCTTCGTGGTCGCCTCCAGCATCACGTCGCGCGTCGTCGAGGGGCCCCGGCGTGCCGCCGACCGCCTCGCGACGACGCTCGTCACCGGGGCGTTCATGCTCGCGCTGGTGCCGCTGGTCTCGCTCGTGCTGCTCGTGGTCACCCGTGGGGCCGCGGCGTTCGGCTGGGAGTTCCTCACGACCGACATGGTCGGCGTCTTCGGCGAGATGACCTCCGGTGGCATCAAGCACGCGCTCGTCGGCACCCTGCTGGTCACCGCCGCGGCCGCCGCGATCTCCGTGCCCGTCGGCCTGCTCACCGCGATCTACCTGGTGGAGTACGGCCGAGGCCCGCTGGCGCGCGGCATCACGTTCCTCGTGGACGTCATGACCGGCATCCCGTCGATCGTGGCGGGCCTGTTCGCCTTCGCGCTGTTCACGCTGATCATGGGCCCGGCGTACCGCGCCGGCATCATGGGCGCGGTCGCGCTCGCGCTGCTCATGACGCCCGTCGTGATCCGCTCGGTGGAGGAGATGCTGCGCCTCGTCCCGCACGAGCTGCGCGAGGCCGCGTACGCCCTCGGGGTGCCGAAGTGGCTGACGATCGTCAAGGTCGTCCTGCGCACAGCCGCCGCCGGCATCGTCACGGGCATCATGCTCGCCGTCGCCCGCGTGATCGGCGAGACGGCGCCCCTGCTGCTGACGGTGGGCCTGATCACGCAGACCAACACCGACCTCCTCGACGGGCGCATGGCGACCCTGCCCGTCTTCGCCTACCGCCAGTACGAGCAGGGCGGCACCGGCATCGACCGCGCGTGGGCCGCGGCGCTCACGCTCATCCTCGTCGTCATGCTCCTCAACCTCGTGGCCCGGCTCGTCAGCCGCTGGTTCGCCCCCCGGGGCGCCCGCTGACGCGGGCCCACCGACTCCTCAGGAAGGACCCACCATGTCCAAGCGGATCGACGTCTCGGACCTCGACGTCTACTACGGCGACTTCCTCGCCGTCGCGGGCGTCACCATGACCATCGAGGCGCGGCAGGCCACGGCGCTCATCGGCCCGTCGGGGTGCGGCAAGTCGACGTTCCTGCGCACCCTCAACCGCATGCACGAGGTCATCCCCGGCGCGCGCGTCGAGGGCAAGGCCCTCATGGACGGGCAGGACCTGTACGGCGCGGACGTCGACCCGGTGACGGTGCGCCGCCTGGTCGGCATGGTGTTCCAGCGGCCCAACCCGTTCCCGACGATGTCGATCGCCGACAACGTGCTCGCGGGCGTGCGCCTGAACAACCGCCGGATGTCCAAGGGGGACCAGGCGGACCTGGTGGAGCGCTCGCTGCGCGGCGCGAACCTCTGGAACGAGGTCAAGGACCGCCTCGCCCGCCCGGGCTCGAGCCTGTCCGGCGGGCAGCAGCAGCGGCTGTGCATCGCGCGCGCGATCGCCGTGCAGCCGCAGGTGCTGCTGATGGACGAGCCGTGCTCGGCCCTGGACCCCATCTCGACGCTCGCGATCGAGGACCTCATCGCGGAGCTGAAGTCCGACTACACGATCGTGATCGTCACGCACAACATGCAGCAGGCGGCGCGCGTCTCGGACCGCACGGGGTTCTTCAACATCGAGGGCACCGGCAAGCCCGGGCGCCTCATCGAGATGGACGACACCGCCACGATGTTCTCGTCCCCGCGCGAGCAGGCCACCGAGGACTACATCTCGGGCCGCTTCGGCTGACCGGCGCGCCCGTCGCTGCGGCGGTCGTGGAGGGGGCGGCCGCGCAGCGACGTACGGCCCGGGACGCACGAGGGGCCGACCACCGCGTGGTGGTCGGCCCCTCGTGACGGGCGGTGCTCAGCCCTGGTTCTCCTCGACGATCTCCTCGGGCTGCGGCTCGGACGCGTCCTGCGTGCTCCGGGGGCTCGGCGTGGCGCCGTCCAGCAGCGCGGCGTACTCGGGCAGCGTGCCGTCCAGCACGGGGATCATCAGCTCGACCGTGCCGCCGGCCCCGGTCGTGATCGTCAGGGGCGTCAGCCCGCCGGGGCGCGCGTCGACCGTGGCGACGGGCACGTCCGCCGTGGTGTAGCGCGCGGGGGCGTCGGCAGCGCCCACGAGGACGGTCCCGCTGGCGGGCACGCGGAGCAGCACGGGGTCGGCGTCGCCCACCTGCAGCGTGACCTCCTCCGCCGCGGTGCCGTTGTTCTTCACGGCGCCGGTCAGCACGCCGGGGGCGTCGAGCGCCTCGGTGACGACGAGCATGTTGAGCACCCGCACGTCACCCACCGCGGTGCCGGCGCCGTCGGACGCCTCGTACTCGCCGATCGTCGTGATCGGGTTGGTCGCCGAGCAGCCGGCGAGGACGAGGGTGGCCGTGGCGACCAGGCCGGCGGCGGCGGTCCGGGCGGTGCGGGGACGGAGGCGGGTCACGAGTGGCTCCTGCTCGGGTCTCGCGCGCGGTGGCGGCGGGGTGCGGGTGGGGCGGGCTGCCGGCGCGCCCGTGCGGGGCGCGGGTGGCCCGCGGGACGATCCGCAGGTCAGCCTACCCG
>JAEWEJ010000052.1 GCA_023389455.1 Actinomycetes bacterium
GGCCGGCCTCGGCCGGGGTGTCGCCGCCCTCGGCGTCACCCTCGGCCGGCTCGTCGTCCGTCGCGTCCTCGTCGCCGGCCCGGCCCCGTCGGCCACGCCCGCCGCGACGACGGCGCCGGCGCGGCGAGCCGCCCTCGTCCGTGTCGTCGCCCTCGGCCTCGGCACGCTCGTCCTCGGCCTGGTCGTCCGACCCGGCGGCGTCGTCCTCGACCGGGCGGTCCTCGACGGCACCCGCGTCGGCGGCACCCGCCTCAGCGGACTCGAGCTCGTCGGGCGTGACGTCCTCGTCCGACACCGACGCGGCCTCGGACGCGCCACGGCGGCCACGGCCACGACGGCGGCGCGGGCGACCGGCACCGTCCTCGGACGCGGTCGCGGTCGCGGTGGCCTGCGTGCTGTCGGCGTCCGTCGTGTCCTCGGCGGGCTCGTCCTGCGGCTCGACGTGCGCGCTCCCGGAGATCTCCTCGGGAGAGCCGGTCGACGCCTGCGCCCGGCGACGGCGCGGCCGTGCCGAGGCGTCCGGCGCCTGGAAGAGCAGTGCGGTCGTCGCCAGCCGGGCACGGGCCGGGGGCGCGTCCTCGGTGCGCACGGGGCCGAGCTCGGCGAGCACGTCGAGCGGGGCGGGCTCCGCGGTCTCCTGCGGCGCCCCGGGCGCGGCCTCCGCCTGGTCGCGGGTCGCCTCGTCGAGCGTCTGGGCAGGCGTCCCCTCGTCCTGGGTACGGCCCGAGCGGCCGCCACGGCGACCGGAGCGGCGGCGACGCGGCGCGCGCTCCTCCGCCTCCTCCGCGACGGACTCCGCGACACCGGACGCCTGGGGCTCGTCCTCGTCCTGCGGCGCCTGGGGCTCGTCGGCGTCCTGCGACGCCTGCGCCTCGTCCTGCACCGCCTGCGCCTCGGCGTCCTCCTCCGCGTCCTGCGCGGCGGGGACCTCGGCCTCGACGACCTCGGGCGCCGGCTCCACGGGAGCCGGCACCTCGGCCGGCGCGGGCGCGGCGTCCAGCACCACGGTCCTCGTCACACGCCGCGACCGCCGCGCCCGGGTGGGGGCGGGCGGGTCCTGCGGCGTCGCGGTCGGGTCCGGTGCGTCCGCGGCGGGCGTCGGCACCTGCGGCGCGTCGACCTGCGGCGTGACCTCGGCGGGCACCTGCTCGGCGGCGAGCGGCTCGGCGACGGGAGTCGTCGCGGGCGTGTCCGGCGTCACGACGTCGCGGACGACGCGACGGCGACGCTTCTTGGGTGCCGGCTCGACGACCTCGGTGGCGTCGTTCTCGGACGGGTTCTCGGGGGTGTCAACGGGAGACAAGCGCGTGCTCCTGGGTACCGGGGAGCCCGCCCACACGACGTGCACCCCCAGGCGGTCGGTCGTCGCTCACGGCGGTTCTACCCGGCGCGGCCACGGAAGTCGTCGGTCGCAGCCGCCGCAGCCTCCGGCGCCATCGCCTGCCAGGCCGTCTCGGGGCTCCAGGCTGGAGCCCGCCGAGGGCGGGGCGGCGGCTGGCCTGCACGGTCACTGCTGCGGCGAGCTCGTCGGTCCCGGCGGTGTGGACGTCGGGACCGTGTCGAGTATCGCACAGGACCCCGGCGCAACCCTCCTGATGACCAGGGTGAGTTGCCGACGTGTCGTCAGCACCCGGGACCTTCGTCCCGGCCACCCCAGGAGGCCCGGCCTACCGTTCCAAGGAGACGCGCCGTGCAGGCGCGTCCTGCGACCACGCCCCCACCCGGTCCGGCCGCACCACACGCCTTGCCCCTCGCACACGTACGGAGGACCCGCGTGGACGCCCTCGACCTGGCCCGCTGGCAGTTCGGCATCACGACCGTCTACCACTTCATCTTCGTGCCGCTGACGATCGGCCTGTCACCGCTCGTCGCGATCATGCAGACCGCATGGGTGCGCACGGGCAACGAGCGGTGGCTGCGTCTGACGAAGTTCTTCGGCAAGCTCCTGCTCATCAACTTCGCCATCGGTGTCGCCACCGGCATCGTGCAGGAGTTCCAGTTCGGCATGAACTGGTCGGAGTACTCGCGGTTCGTCGGTGACGTGTTCGGGGCGCCGCTCGCCATGGAGGCGCTGGCCGCGTTCTTCGTCGAGTCGACGTTCCTCGGCCTGTGGATCTTCGGCTGGGACAAGCTGCCGAAGAAGATCCACCTCGCGTGCATCTGGGCGGTGGCGATCGCCACGAACCTGTCCGCGTACTTCATCCTCGCGGCCAACTCCTGGATGCAGCACCCGGTCGGCACCACGTTCAACCTGGAGACCGGCCGCGCGGAGATGACCGACATCGTCGCGGTCCTCACCAACTCCACGCTCCTCGCCGCGTTCCCGCACACCATCGCGGCCGCGTTCCTCACCGCGGGCACCTTCGTCGCCGGCATCGCCGCCTGGTGGATGGTGCGGCTCGTGCGCTCGGGCCAGGTCGACAAGGCCCGCGACGTCTACCGTCCCGCGGTGGTCCTCGGGCTGGTGACCATGCTCGTCTCGGGCGCCGGGGTGGCCCTGTCGGGCGACTGGCAGGCCAAGCTCATGTTCCAGCAGCAGCCGGCGAAGATGGCCGCCGCCGAGGGCCTGTGCACCTCGCAGGAGGGTGCGCCCTTCTCGATCCTGGCGATCGGTGACCTCACGAACGACTGCGACAACGTCCGCCACATCCTCGAGGTCCCCGGCCTGACGTCCTTCCTGGCCACCAACGACTTCGACGCTCCGATCCGCGGCGTGGACGAGCTCCAGGAGGAGTACACGCAGTGGATCTCCGAGTGGGACGAGGCCAACGGCGTCTCCTCCGGGGTCGACGAGGACACGCGGTTCTACCCGAACCTGGCCGTCACGTACTGGTCCTTCCGCCTCATGATCGGGCTGGGCGTCGGGTCCGCCGCGCTGTCGCTGGCGGCGCTGTGGCTGCTGCGCCGCAAGGGCTCGGTCACCGGCAACGTCTGGTTCGGCCGGCTCGGCCTGGCGGCGATCGCGACCCCGTTCCTCGCCTCGGCGTTCGGCTGGATCTTCACGGAGATGGGGCGCCAGCCCTGGGTGGTCGCGCCCAACCCCGACGCGTCCGGCGTCGACGGCGTGTGGCTGCTCACGGCCCGCGGCGTCAGCGAGGTCGTCAGCCCCGGCATGGTCCTGTTCTCGATGATCGGGTTCACGCTGCTGTACGGGGTGCTCATGGTCGTGTGGTTCCGGCTCATGAGGCGGTACGCCGCGCAGGGCGTCGCGGACACCGAGCACGACCCCAGCCCCGAGGCCAACCCGCCGTCCGACGACGCCGACGGGACCACCCGTCCGCTGTCCTTCGCCTACTGAGGAGACCGTCATGGACCTCCCCGTCGTCTGGTTCCTCCTCATCGCCGTCCTGTGGACCGGCTACCTCGTCCTCGAGGGCTTCGACTTCGGCGTCGGCATGCTCCTCGCGATCCTGCCGCGGGGTGACAAGCTGCGCCGCGAGAAGGAGCGGCGGCTGATGATCAACACCATCGGCCCGGTGTGGGACGGCAACGAGGTGTGGCTGCTCACCGCCGGTGGTGCGACGTTCGCCGCGTTCCCCGAGTGGTACGCCACCTTGTTCTCGGGGTTCTACCTGCCGCTGTTCCTCATCCTCATCGCGCTGATCGTGCGCGTCGTCGCCTTCGAGTGGCGCGGCAAGATCGACTCCCCGCAGTGGCGCACGTGGGCGGACCGCGCGCTGATCTTCGGCTCGTTCGTGCCCGCCCTGCTCTGGGGCGTGGCGTTCGCCAACCTCGTACGCGGCGTCGAGCTGGACGCGAACCACCAGTACGTCGGCGGGTTCTTCGCTCTGCTGTCGCCGTTCGCCCTGCTCGGCGGCGTGGTCACGCTGAGCATCTTCCTGACGCACGGCGCGATCTTCCTCGCGATGAAGACCGACGGGGAGATGCGGGAACGTGCCGGCACGTTCGCGGCGCGCAGCTCCGTCGTGACGCTCCTGGTCGCCGGCGTGTGGGCCGTGTGGGCGCAGGTCGCCCACAGCGGTAAGGCGTGGACGTGGGCCGCCGTGGCGGTCGCCGCCGTGGCGCTGGTCCTCGTGGTCGTCGCCACCCGGCAGCGGCGCGAGGCGCTGGCGTTCGGCGGGTCCGCCGTGGCGATCGTCGCCGCCGTCGTCCTGATCTTCGGGTCGATGTTCCCCGACGTGATGCCCGCGTTCGACCCGGCGAACTCGCTGACGATCGAGAACGCGTCGTCCACCGACTACACCCTGACGGTCATGACCTGGGTGGCGGTGATCCTCACGCCGATCGTGCTGCTGTACCAGGGCTGGACCTACTGGGTCTTCCGCAAGCGGCTGACGATCGAGCACATCCCCGAGTCGGTCGGGCTCACCTTCGAGCGCGTGGTCTCCCGGTCCTGACCATGATCTGCTGGACGGCGTGAAGCCCCTCGACCCCCGCCTGCTGCGGTACGCACGGGCAGCCCGGGGCTACCTCGCCCTCACCGTCGCGCTCGGTGTGCTCACCGGCGGGCTCGTGGTGGCCCAGGCGCTGCTGCTCGCGCACGCCCTGGGCTCCGCCGTCGCGGACGGGGCGACCCTCGCGCGGGTCGCCCCGCTGGTCGGCTGGCTCGTGCTCGTCGTGGTGGCGCGGGCGCTGGTGACCGGGACGCAGGAGCGCTACGCGCACCGGGCGGCGACGCGTGCCGTCGCCGAGCTGCGCGAGCGGGTCGTCGCCCACGCGGCGGCGGTCGGGCCACGGCGCGCGGCACCGGCCGACGGTGCCAGCCTCGTGACCCTGGCCACCCGCGGCCTGGACGCGCTCGAGCCGTACTTCGTGCGCTACCTGCCGCAGCTCGTGCTGGCGGCCACGCTGACGCCCGCGACGCTCCTGGTCGTGCTCGGCCTGGACTGGGTGTCGGCCGCGATCCTCGCGGGGACCGTGCCCCTCGTGCCGCTGTTCATGTGGCTCGTGGGCGTGATGACGCAGGGCCGCTCGGAGCGCGGCCTGGCGGTCATGCAGCGGCTGGGCGCGCAGGTGCTCGACCTCCTGGCCGGCCTGACGACGCTGCGCGCGTTCGGCCGCGAGCGCGGCCCGGCCGCGCGCGTGCGCGACCTCGGGGACGCCCACCGCCGGGCGACCATGGGCACGCTGCGCATCGCCTTCCTCTCGGGCATGGTCCTCGAGCTGCTGACGACGCTGTCCGTCGCGCTCGTGGCGGTCGGCATCGGCCTGCGGCTGGTGTACGGCCACCTCGACCTGGTGACGGGGCTCGCCGTGCTGGTGCTGGCACCGGAGGTGTTCAGCCCGCTGCGGCAGGTCGGCCTGCACTTCCACGCCTCCACCGACGGCGTCGCCGCCGCGGACCGCGCCTTCGCGGTGCTCGAGGTCCCCGTACCGCCGACCGGGTCCCGGCCCGCTCCCGACCTGACGGCCGGCGCCGTGCGCGCCCGCGGGGTCGCCGTCCGTTCCCGCGGCGGCTGGGCGCCCGCCCCCGTCGACGTCGAGCTGCGGCCCGGGCGGGTGGTCGCGCTCGTCGGCCCGTCGGGGGCGGGCAAGTCCACGACGGTCGAGGTGCTGCTCGGCCTGCTGCCCCCCGACGAGGGACGCGTCGAGCTGGTCGCCGCCGACGGCACCGTCACCGCGCTGCGGGACGTCGCGCTGCAGGACTACTGGCGACAGGTCACGTGGCTCCCCCAGCGCCCGGTGCTCGAGCCGGGGACGATCCAGCAGGTGCTCGGCTCCCCCGCCGCGACGGACCGCGACCGGGCCGCCGCGCTCACCGGGCTCGACGCCGTCGTCGCTGCCCTGCCCGCGGGCTGGGACACCGTCCTGGGGACCGGCGGGGCCGGGCTGAGCGTCGGGCAGCGGCAGCGCCTCGCCCTCACGCGCGCGCTGCTGCGCCCCAGCCCGGTCGTCGTGCTCGACGAGCCCACGGCACACCTGGACGCCGCCGGCGAGCAGGTCGTGCTGGCGACGCTGGACGAGCTGCGGGCCGCCGGGTGCGCCGTGCTGCTC
>JAEWEJ010000066.1 GCA_023389455.1 Actinomycetes bacterium
CGTCCTCGTTGCCCGCCAGCGTGCGCTCGCGGCCCGCGCCCCCGGCGAGGTAGTCGAAGTGCACGGCGCCGAGCGCGGCACGCGCCCCGCGCTCGGCCTCCTGCGGCACCCGCACGTCAGCGCCCCGCGAGCGCGCCGGCGACGAACGCCTCCAGGGGCGCCACGTGCACGTCGGGCCGGTCCCACCGGTTCTCGAGGTTCTCCGCCAGGTGGTGCGTCGCCACGAGCCGGCCGTCGCGGTGGTGCCGCACGACCGGGTGCAGGTAGGCGGCGTCGTGCGCGACGCCGGGGGAGTCCTGCGCGACGCGGCTCACCCCCACGTCGAACGGGTCGACCTTGTCGTGGTCGGGGCCGTACTCCAGCGTCACGACGAACGCGTCCTCGTCGTGCCCGTCGGCGGCCAGGCCCACCCGCGCGTGGTAGTCGACCGGGACCTCCTCGAGGTACCGCGCCTCACCCCCGCTCACGGCGACGACGTCCGCGAGCACCCCGAACTGCTGCCAGAGGGCGGACGTGCGGTTGACCCGGGCGACGACGGCCGCCGCGACCACCGCCGGTGTCGCCGCCACGGGCACCGACGGCCACGGCTCGCCGGCGTACCGGCGCTCCAGGACCCGGTGCAGCGCGCGCACCCCGTAGCGGAACCCGTGGACGAAGCCGCTCGTCGAGCGCCGGAAGTCGCGCTGCTGGCTGATCGTGCCGGCGAAGAACAGCCCGGGGACGTCGACCGACTCCCACTCGTCGGTCTGCGCGGGGAAGCGGCCGGCGATGGCCAGCGCGGGACGGCACGAGTCGTCGAAGACCGACGCGTCGAACGCGAACCCCGTGCACGCCAGCACCCGGTCGTAGTGCAGCACCCGCGTCTCGTCGGCGCGGGTGAAGCGGAAGGTCACCGCCAGCTGGTCGCCGTCCCGCTCGATGCGCTCGACCCGCCCGTCGAGCACGGCGTTGGCCGACTTCAGCTGGTAGGTGTCGAGGAAGTTGTTGTTGACGGCGCGCAGGTGGCCGACGTAGTGGGTGCGCCACGCGAGGTGCACGGACTCCGGGCCCGCGACGTGGATGACGGTCGTCGTCTCCATGAGGGCGTCGGCCGTCTCGAACGCCGAGTTGCCCTTGCCGATGATCAGCACGCGCTGGTCGAGGTAGTCCTCCGGGACGACGGACATCGTGTCGTACCCCTCGGCCAGCTCGAACCCCGGGATGGCGGGACGGTGCGGGCGGCTGACCCCGGTGGCGACGACCACGCAGCGGGCGGTCAACGTGTCGCCGCCGACCTGCACCTCGAACACGTCGCCGACCCGGGACACGCGCGTCACGGCCGCGCCGTACCGCACGCGCACCTTCGAGCGCTCGGCGAAGTCGGCGAGGTAGCGCACCATGACGTCGGCGTCGGGGAAGTACCGGTCGGTGTACCGCGTGAACCGCAGGTCCGGGTCGTCGCTGAGCAGGGAGTTCCAGTCCAGGCGCAGGTTGACCTCGGGGTCGTCGCTGCCTGTGCGGGGCTTGTTGATCGAGATGAGGCGCCGGTGCCGGGGGTACCGCGTGAAGAACGAGCCCGGGACGTCCGCGCGCTCCACGACGAGGTAGTCGCGCCGCCCGTCGGCCTCGAGCAGCGCGCCGAGCTGCAGCCCGGCCGGTCCGGCTCCGACGATCAGGTGGTCGAGGGTCATGTCTGGTCCTCCCAGGGGGTGTGCAGGACGACGTCCGCAGCGGTGCGGACGTCCTGCTCGAGCGGGCGGTCGGGGTCGACGGGACGGATGGCGGCGGCGAGCGCGGCGAGGAGCGGACGTGACCCGTCCGCGGTGGCGCCACGGGCGCCCACGTGGGCGGCCTGCCGCAGGCCCAGCGCGAGGGACCCCACGAGCAGCCGCAGGACCTGCGCCCCGTCGAGGCAGCGCAGCGCGCCCTGCGTGCCGAACGGCACGACGTCCTGGGTGTGCAGGTTCGTCGGCAGCGACTGCATGCCCGCGGGCGTGGCGTCGCGCCGCAGCTCCGCGACGAGCGCGGTGGACGCGAGCTGGACGCCCTGCAGGCCGTGCTGGTGGCCGGGACGGGCGGTGAGCATCGGCGGCAGCCCGCCGTTGCGGGCCGGGTCGACGAGCAGGTCCAGCTGGCGCTCGGCGAGGTTGCCCAGCTGCGCGGTGACCACGGCCAGCAGGTCCGAGGCGAACGCCGCGGGCTGGCCGAAGAAGTTGCCCCCGTGGACCACCTTGTCGTGCTCGGGGAACAGCAGCGGGTTGTCGCTGACGCCGGCGAGGTCCGCCCGGACCACGTCCTCGACGTACCCCAGGGCGTCGTGCGCTGCACCCAGCAGCTGCGGGGTGCAGCGGATCGAGTACGGCTCCTGCAGCGGGCGGTCGCCCGACGCCTCGACGCCCGCGAGCAGCGCCCGCATCCGTGCCCCCACCACGCCCGCGCCGTGGTGGGCGTACCGCGCCAGCAGGTCCGCGTCGGTGAACTGCGGGTCGCACCCGAGCAGGTCGGCCAGCAGGCAGGACAGGCGCACGAGCGCGTCGTGCGCCCGGCGGACGGCCTCCAGCGCCAGGCCGAGCGCCGCCGAGGTCAGGGACGTGCCGTTCACCAGCGCCAGCGCGTCACGCCCGTCGAGCACGAGGGGAGCGAGACCTGCCGCTGCCAGGGCCTCACCGGCGGGCATCCGGCGCCCGTCGACCTCGGCCTCGCCGTGCCCCCGCAACGCCCCGGCCACCGCGGCCAGTGGCACGAGGTCGCCGGAGGCGCCGACCGAGCCCCAGCGCGGCACCACCGGTGCGAACGTCGTCCCGAGCATCGCGGCGAGGGCGTCCAGCACGTGCGGCGCGACGCCCGACGCGCCCTGGGCGAGCGAGCGGGCACGCACCAGGACCGTCGCCCGGACCAGCGCCGCGTCCAGCGGCGGACCCTGCCCGGCGCCGAGGTGCGCGAGGGTGTTGTCCGCCTGGTCGCGCCCGTCGGGCCGTCCCCGGAAGCCCACCAGCGCGCCGAACCCCGTGGTGCGCCCGTACACCTGGCGGTCGGCGGCGACCACGGCGTCCAGGAACGCCCGCGCCGCACCGGTGCGCTCGCGGGCCGCAGGCGGGACGACCACCTCGACCGGACCGGCGGCCGCCACCAGGTGGTGGGGTCGCAAGGGGGAGGCGAGGTCGACGGGAGTCGTCGTCGGTGCGGCGCGGACGTCCATGGCGACGACGCTAGGCACGCGATCTCAGAGCACTGTGAGATGCGTCACGTAGCGTTCCGCGTCATGAGCCGCGATGGCGTGACCACCGGTACCGGCACCCGTGCGGACGCTGCGGCGTCGGAGCCCGTCCGCGCACCGGTCTGGCCCCAGGGCGTCCTCGACCTGCTGGCTGCCGACCCCGGACGCACGGTCTTCGAGGACGGCTCCCGCACGGTCACCGCGGGCGAGACCCTGGACGCCGTCGCATCCGTCGCGGCCGGCCTGCGCGCCGCGGGCGTGGGGGCGGGCACCGGCGTCGCCCTCGACCTGGGGCTGGGACCCGACGCGCTGGCGGCCACCCTGGCGGCGTTCGTCGTGGGTGCGCGCGTGTGCGGCCTGCCACCCGGGCTGACCGCGGGTCAGCGTGCCGACGTGCTCGGCCGCGCGGACGTCGCACTCGTCCTCGACGACGAGCACCTGCCCGGGCTCCTGGCGGCGTCGCCGGACGGGCCGCTCGTCGCCGCGGGCCGGCCGGCGGACGTCGCACGCGTGGTCTGGACGAGCGGTACCAGCGGACGCCCCAAGGGGTGCGTCCAGACGTACGCGTCGCTCAGCGCGACGTGGGCCGCCCACCCCGACCGCTGGCCCCCGCCCGTGGCGGCGCTCGCGGACCGCCTGCAGCGCTTCCTCGTCGTCGGGCCCTTCAGCAGCCAGGTGGTGCTGGAGTACACCGTGCTGACGCTCGCGGCGGGGGGCGTGCTCGTGGCGGCCCGTCCGCCCGGGTTCCCCGACGCGCTGGTGCGGCACCGCGCGACCGCGAGCGTCATCACCGTGGGTCGGCTGCACGCCCTGGTCCGGGCGCAGCGCGAGGAGCCGGCGGACCTGTCGAGCCTGCGGGCGCTGCTGGTGTCCGGTTCGCCGCTGGCGCCGGCGCGCCTCGCCGAGGCGCTCGAGGTCCTCGGGCCCGTGGTGTTCCACGGGTACGGCCAGACCGAGGCGGGGATGATCGCGATGGTCACGCCCGACGAGATGCGCGCGACGCCGGAGGTGCTCGCCACGGTCGGGCGGCCCCCGGCGGTGGTGACCGTGCGCGTCGTCGACGACGAGCTCTGGGTGCGCACGCCGGGGCAGGCCTCCGGCTACTGGGACGACCCCGAGGAGTCCGCGGAGGTGTTCGTCGACGGCTGGGTGCGCACGCGCGACCTCGGCCACGTCGACGCGCAGGGGTACGTGCACCTGCGCGGCCGGGCCCGGGACGTCGTCATCGTCGACGCGCAGCTCGTGCACGCGGGGGCCGTCGAGCGGGTGCTGGCCGAGGACCCCGCGGTCGCCGAGGCGTACGTCGCGGGCCGGCCCGACGACGACACCGGCGAGGCCGTGCACGCGTGGGTCGTGCCGGCGCACGGTCGCACGCCCGACGCGGCCGAGCTGTGCCGACGCGTCGGCGTACGGCTCGGTGCGGTGGCCGTGCCGCGCACGCTGACCGTCGTGGACCAGGTGCCGGTGGCGCCCAGCGGCAAGCCCGACACGTCCGCGCTGCCGGTGCCGGCGGTCACGACCTGACGGGGGCCCGGTCGTCGGGCGGTCGCGGCGGGTGCACCCACGCGACGAGCACGACCGAGATGATCATGAGCAGGAACCACGACACGAGCTTGCTGCCGGCGACGACGTGCCAGCCGTCGACCTGCGACGGGTACAGCCACGCGCCGGCGAAGGTCGCGACGTTCTCGGCCAGCCAGATGAAGGCGGCCACCAGCGTGAACGCGAGCAGCAGGGGCATGCGCGGGCGAGCGGCGTGCACGCGCAGGTGCATCACGCTGCGCCCGAACACCAGGACGACGCCGGCCAGGAGCACCCAGCGGGCGTCCGCGACCCAGTGGTGCGTGAAGAAGTTGGCGTAGATCGCGACCGCCAGCACGGCGGTGACCCAGCGCCGTGGGTAGCGGTCGAAGCGCAGCTCGAAGATGCGGAACACCCGCACGAGGTACGAGCCGACGGCCCCGTACATGAAGCCCGAGAACAGCGGCACCGCCCCGACGCGCAGCACGCCCTCCGCGGCGTACGACCACGATCCCACGTCGGTCTTGAACACCTCCATGAGGGTGCCGACGACGTGGAACAGCAGCACCACGCGCAGCTCACGGACGGTCTCGAGCCGCGTGGCGAGCATCCCCACCTGCAGGGCCAGCGCCGCGAGAGTCAGGGCGTCGTTGCGGGCGAGCCAGGCGTCGTCCGGGTACCAGAAGCGCGCGGCGAGCAGCACCGCGAGCAGCAGCGCACCGAAGAGGCAGGCCCAGCCCTGCTTGAGGGTGAAGACGGTGAGCTCGACCAGTCCCGTGCGCACCCGGCGGCCGTGCAGCCGGGCCAGGCGGGCGCGAGCCCAGGCGTCGATCCGTTCCTCGACGACCGTGAGCTCGCGCGCGCCGGCACGGGGGAGGGCCAGGCGAAGGTCTCGCAGCACGCCCCCATCCCACCGCGACGGTGCGGTGCGCGGGCGTCGTGCGTGGCCGGGTCCGTGGGGGGACCTGTGCAGATCCTGTGCGGCACCCCTCGTCGGGGCGCCGCACGGGTCGGCCGGTGCCGGTCAGCGGGTGCGGGTCAGCGGGTGGAGCGGGGCCGGTACCGCTGGACCATCGGGCAGTCGAACGGGTCGCGAGCCGACAGGCCGACGCGGTTGAGGTACTGGATCACCAGCGCGTACGAGCGCACCAGGGACGTCTCGGTGTACGGCATGCCGACCTGCGCGCAGTGCTCGCGCACCATGCGGCGGGCGCGGGCCAGGTGGGGCCGCGGCATGCTGGGGAACAGGTGGTGCTCGATCTGCGCGTCGAGGCCGCCCATGAGCATCGTCACGGTCGTGCCGCCACCGATGTTGCGCGACGTGAGCACCTGCTTGGACAGGAAGTCCAGGCGGCTGTCGGCGGGGATGATCGCCATGCCCTTGTGGTTGGGCGCGAACGACGCACCCATGTACACGCCGAACACCGCGAGCTGCACGGCGAGGAACGCGGCGGCCATGCCGAGCGGCAGTGCCCAGACGACCAGCGCCACGTAGATGCCCAGCCGGGCGGTGAGGATCACGAGCTCGAGCGTGCGCGCACGCGAGCTCGGGGAGGCCAGGAGGCTCTTGAAGGCCAGGATGTGCAGGTTGACGCCCTCGAGCGTCAGCAGCGGGAAGAAGAGCCAGCCCTGCCGGCGCGTGACGGCCGCCATGAGGCCGCGCTGCTTGGCGGCGTCCTCCTCGAGGAAGGAGATCGTGTCCCACTCGATGTCGGGGTCCTTGCCGACCCGGTTGGGGTTGGCGTGGTGCCGCGTGTGCTTGGTCATCCACCACGAGTGGCTGATGCCGACGACACCGTTGGCCAGGATGCGGCCCAGGCGGTCGTTCGCCGGTCCGGTGAGCATGACCTGGCGGTGCGACGCCTCGTGCGCGACGAACGCGAACTGGGTCAGCACCAGGCCGAGGCCTGCGGCGATGAGGAGCTGGAACCAGGAGTGGCCCAGCAGCACGAAGCCGGCGACGAGACCCGCCAGGGCGGTCGTCAGCGCGGCGAGCAGGGAGAAGTAGAAGCCGGGGGTGCGGTCGAGAAGTCCTGCCTCACGCACCTGGGCGGACAGCTCGTGGTAGCTGCCGGTGGCGGCCGCCTGCCGGGGACGCGTCGGGGCGGGGGGCGCAGGTACGGATGCAAGAGCCACATGACCTCCAGGGCTCGGATCGACTTCCCAGCCGTGGGGGTTGAGCGGGTGCTCGTCGTACGGATGGCCCTACCCTACGGCACCGTAGGTTCCGTGTCCTGGGGGGTCTGCCCACGGATGTGGAGGCGATGCGCAAGGGCACCGTGGGTCTCAGGGGCGTCGCGTGGCGGCGAGCCGGGCGGCGCCCACGATGCCGGCGGCGTTGCGCAGCGCGGCCGGCACGATCGGCGTGCGCAGGTCCAGCAGCGGCAGGAACTGGTCGTGCTTCTTGCTCACGCCACCGCCGACCACGATCAGGTCGGGCCAGAACAGGTCCTCCACGACCGTGAAGTACCGCTGCAGGCGCTTGGCCCACTTCTCGAACGACAGGTCCTCGCGGTCCCGGGCCGCGTCCGAGGCGCGGGACTCCGCGTCGTGCCCGTCGATCTCGAGGTGCCCCAGCTCGGTGTTGGGCACCAGCGTCCCGTCGACGACGAGCGCCGACCCGATGCCGGTGCCCAGGGTGACGACCAGGACCACGCCCGGCACGTCCTTCGCGGCGCCGTACGCGACCTCGGCGTACCCCGCGGCGTCCGCGTCGTTGACGGCCAGCACCCGCCGGCCCGTCGCGGCGCCGATCGTCGCCTCGACGTCGGTGCCGATCCACGAGTCGTCGACGTTGGCGGCGGACTGCGCGACGCCGTGGCGGATCACCGCGGGGAACGTCACGCCGATCGGCAGCGCCTTGTCGAGGTCGAACGAGTCCACGACCTCGGCGACGGTGCGCGCCACCGCGTCGGGGGTCGCCGGCTGCGGGGTGGGGATCCGGACGCGCTCGCCGGCGAACTCACCTGTGGCCAGGTCCACGGGTGCGCCCTTGATGCCCGACCCCCCGATGTCGATGCCGAACGCCGTGCCCGTCTGTGTCGCGTCGCTGCTCATGGGAGTGTCAGGACCTCCGCCCCGGAGTCGGTGACCAGCAGGGTGTGCTCGAACTGCGCGGACCTGCGGCGGTCGGCCGTGACCACCGTCCACCCGTCGTCCCACATCTCCCAGTCCGCCGTGCCCAGGTCGAGCATCGGCTCGATCGTGAACACCATCCCGGGCTCGATGAGCGTGGCGTGCTCGGGTGCGGCGTCGTAGTGGGGCACGACGAGACCGGTGTGGAACGCCGGTCCGACGCCGTGCCCGGTGAAGTCGCGCACCACGCCGTACCCGAAGCGTGCCGCGTACTTCTCGATGACGCGACCGATGACGTTGATCTCGCGCCCGGGTCGCACGGCCTTGATGCCGCGCTCCAGGGCCTCGCGGGTGCGCTCGACCAGCAGGCGCGACTCCTCGTCGACGTCACCGGCGAGGAACGTCGCGTTGTTGTCGCCGTGGACCCCGCCGACGTACGCCGTGATGTCGACGTTGACGATGTCGCCGTCCTCGATCACGGTCGAGTCGGGGATGCCGTGGCAGATCACCTCGTTGACGGACGTGCACAACGACTTGGGGAAGCCGCGGTACCCGAGCGTGGAGGGGTACGCGCCGTGGTCGACGAGGAACTCGTGCCCGATCGCGTCGAGCGCGTCCGTGGTCACCCCGGGTGCGACGTGCCGCCCCACCTCCTGCAGCGCCTGCGCCGCGATGCGCGCGGCGACGCGGATGCGCTCGATGGTGTCGTCGTCCAGCACGTGCGGGCCGTGCCACGGCGCCGGCATCGGCCGGTCGACGTACTCCGGGCGGGCGATGGACGGCGGGACGGGGCGCCGCGGGCCGACCTGCCCGGGGGCGAGCGGGGCGCGCGACGAGTGGACCTGCGGCATGACTGGCAGTCTACGTAGCGGCGGCGCGGCACGGCCCGCCGGACGAGAGGAGCCGAGGTGGCCGAGTACTACTACAACACCCGGACCCACGAGGTCGAGGAAGGGCGCCGCAGCGACTGGTCGCAGCTCATGGGCCCCTACGCGACCCGCGAGGAGGCGGAGGGCGCCCTCGAGCGGGCGCAGGCGCGCAACGAGCGCTGGGAGGCCCAGGACGAGGAGGGCTGACGAGGGCGCCCGGCCGGGGGACCGGCCGGGCGCCCCGGGTGCGTCTCAGGACTCGAACGAGTGCGCGGCGTCCGGGAAGGCGCCCGAGCGCACCTCGTCGGCGTAGGCCCGGGCGGCCGCCGTGAGGGCCGCACCGACCTCGCCGAAGCGCTTGGCGAAGCGCGGCGACCAGTCGCCCATCCCCGCCATGTCCACCCACACCAGCACCTGGCCGTCGCAGTCGGGGCCCGCGCCGATCCCGATGGTGGGGACGCGGACCACCTCGGTGATCCGGGCGGCGACGGGTGCCGGGACCATCTCCAGCACGATCGCCACGGCACCGGCGTCGACCACCGCGACGGCGTCCTCGCTGATCTGCTCCGCGTCCTGGCCCCGTCCCTGGACGCGCGGCCCGCCGAGCGCGTTCTCGGACTGCGGCGTGTACCCGAGGTGCGCGACGACCGGGATGCCCGCCTGCGTCAGTGCGCGGATCTGCGGGACCGAGCGCAGCCCGCCCTCGAGCTTCACGGCGGAGACGCCCGTCTCCTTCATCACACGCACGGCGCTCGCCAGGGCCTGCTCGGGTCCGGCCTCGTACGTGCCGAACGGCAGGTCCGCGACGACGAAGGCGCGACGCGCCGCGCCGGCGACGGCGCGTGCCGCGACGACGATCTCGTCGAGGGTGACGGGCAGCGTCGTGGCGTGCCCGTGCATGGTGTTCCCGATCGAGTCGCCCACCAGCAGCATGTCGATGCCGGCGTCGTCGAAGAGGCGGGCGGTCAGGGCGTCGTAGGCGGTGAGCATGGTCAGCCGCTCGCCGCGCTCCTTCGCGGCCTGGAGGTGGTGGACGCGCACGCGGCGCGGTGTCGGGGCGTCACTGGTCGACATGGCGCGAGCCTAGTCGCGGGACCCGACGGCCCGCTGGGAGGCCCCGTTGGACGACCCGCGTCCGCCACCTGCGTGACGGTCGCACCGGGACGGCCCGTCATCAGGCAGGATGTACGACATGGACAGGCAGCAGGAGTTCGTCCTCCGCACCGTCGAGGAGCGGGACATCCGCTTCATCCGTCTGTGGTTCACGGACGTGCTCGGGATGCTCAAGTCGGTCGCCGTCGCGCCCGCGGAGCTCGAGCAGGCGTTCAGCGAGGGCATCGGGTTCGACGGCAGCGCGATCGAGGGCCTCACGCGCGTGTACGAGGCCGACATGATCGCCAAGCCGGACCCCTCGACGTTCCAGATCCTGCCCTGGCGGGGGGAGCGGCACGGCACCGCGCGGATGTTCTGCGACCTGCTGACGCCGGACGGGGAGCCGTCGCTGGCCGACTCGCGGTACGTGCTCAAGCGCGCGCTCGACCGGGCGAGCGACCGCGGGTTCACCTTCTACACGCACCCCGAGGTCGAGTTCTACCTGTTCGACGCGCCGGCCGACCCCAGCCGGCCGCTGGTCCCCGTCGACCAGGGCGGCTACTTCGACCACGTGCCGCGCGGCACCGCGCACGACTTCCGGCGCGCCGCGATCACGATGCTCGAGTCCATGGGCATCTCGGTGGAGTTCTCCCACCACGAGGCGGGTCCGGGCCAGAACGAGATCGACCTGCGCTACGCCGACGCGCTGACGACGGCCGACAACATCATGACGTTCCGCACGGTCGTCAAGGAGGTCGCCCTCGAGCAGGGTGTCTTCGCGTCGTTCATGCCCAAGCCGCTGGCCGACCAGCCGGGCTCCGGCATGCACACGCACCTGTCGCTCTTCGAGGGGGACCGCAACGCGTTCCACGAGCCGGGCGCCCCGCTGGAGCTGTCGAAGGTCGCGCGCTCGTTCATCGCCGGCCTGCTCACGCACGCCGCCGAGATCACCGCGGTGACCAACCAGTTCGTCAACTCCTACAAGCGGCTGTGGGGCGGCGCCGAGGCGCCGAGCTTCGTGTGCTGGGGCCACAACAACCGCTCCGCGCTCGTGCGTGTGCCGATGTACAAGCCCGGCAAGGGCAACTCGAGCCGCGTCGAGTACCGCGCGGTGGACTCGGCGACCAACCCGTACCTCTCGTTCGCCGTGCTGCTGGCCGCGGGCCTCAAGGGCATCGAGGAGGGGTACGAGCTGCCCGAGGGTGCCGACGACGACGTCTGGGAGCTGACCGACGCGGAGCGCAAGGCGCTCGGCATCGAGCCGCTGCCGACCTCGCTCGAGGCCGCCATCGACGTCATGCAGCGCTCCGAGCTCGTCGCCGAGACGCTGGGGGAGCACGTGTTCGACTACTTCCTGCGCAACAAGCGCCAGGAGTGGGACGAGTACCGGGCGCAGGTCACCCCGTACGAGCTGCAGCGGTTCCTCCCGCTGATCTGATGCGATGACCACGTCCACCGGCCGTGGCACGTCGCTCGCGACGCGTCTGACACGCATGGGCGTGGCGGACGTGCCACGGGCCGAGCGGCTGCTCACGGACGCCGCGCTGCTGGCGGTCGACCCGGACGTCGTCGAGCACGTCATGGACGGGCTGCGTGACGTGGGCGACCCGGACGAGGCGCTGCTCGCCGTCGCCAAGCTCGCCGGGGCGGTGCAGCGCGACCCCGAGCTGTCGGCCCTGCTGCGCGGCGTGCTCGCCGAGGACGGCCCGGCACGCCGGCGGCTGCTCGCCCTCACCGGCGCCTCGCCGGCCGTCGGCAACACGCTGGCGGCGCACCCGGCCAACCTGCGGGCCGTCGCGGACGCGACCCCCGGCACGGGGGTGGCAGCGGACGAGGTGCGGGCCGAGCTGCTGCGGGCGGTCGACGCGGACCCCGACGCCGACGTCCCCGTGGCCGCCCTCGCCGGGACGCCCGGCATCGACGCCATGCGCCGCGCCTACCGCACCCGGCT
>JAEWEJ010000090.1 GCA_023389455.1 Actinomycetes bacterium
GACCGAAGGTGCGCCCGGCCGCCTGTGCGGCGTCCAGCACCTCGAGGAGGTCGGCCCGGCCGTGCGCCGTGACGGCGGCGGCCACCGCACCCTCGACGAACGGGGCGTCGGCGACGCGCACCCGGGCCGCCGTCGCCGGGTCCGCCATCTCCAGGACCGACTCGGTGGTCAGCACGGCCGACCCGAGATCGGTGACGACGACGGCCGACCGGCCGTCAGCGGTCGCCTCGCGCACGGCTGCGTCCACGCGGTCGAACGCGGTGCCGATCCCGCCGTCGTCCGTACCGCCCGCCGGCACGATCAGCACACCGGGCGCCATCTGGCCCGCGACCTCGGCCGCGCCGTCCGCCAGCGCGCGCGAGTGCGACACGAGCACGAGCGCCACGGGCGCCCACTGGTCCGTCACCGGTCCGACCCTCCCCTGCGCGGCCAGTCGCCGCGCTCCCGGACGCCGTGCCCGGACGGGCACGGTCGTGGTCCTGCGTCAGTCCGCGTCCGCGGCGGCCTGCGCGGCCGCGGCGATGATCAGCTCGCTCGAGCGGGCCCCCGGGTCGAGGTGGCCCGCCGAGCGCTCCCCCAGGTAGCTGGCGCGGCCCTTCGTGGCCACCAGCGGCACGGTCGAGGCCGCACCGTCGCTCGCCCCGCGCGCGGCGGCGGCGAGCACCTGCGACGGCGGCGCACCGTGGTCGGCGGCGTCGACCGCGGCGGCCACCGCCGACGTCCACGCGTCCACCATCGTCTTCTCGCCGGCCGCAGCACGGCCGCGCGTGACGATCCCGTCGAGCGCCGCCTCGAGCATGCCGACCACGCCGTCCGCGCCGAGCTCCGCACCGGACGCCGCCTTCGACGCGCGCAGGAACGCCGTGCCGTACAGCGGGCCTGCGGCACCACCGACCGTCGACATCAGGGTCGTCGCCACGAGGCGCAGCACGTCACCGACCGTCGCGGGCGGCGCCTCCAGCCCGTCGAGCCGGGAGACGACGGCGGTGAAGCCCCGGGTGAGGTTCTCCCCGTGGTCGCCGTCGCCGATCTGCCGGTCGAGCTCGACGAGCTCGTCCCGGTGCTCGGCGACCGTCGCCGCGCTGCGGCGCACCCAGTCGACCGCCCATGCCGCGTCCAGCGTCATCCGCCCCGCCTCCCCGAGTCCACACCCACGTCACTCACCAGCGCAGCGCGGTGGTGTGCACAGGGGCGTCCCACAGGGCGGTCAGCTCGTCGTCCAGACGGAGGACGGTGACCGACGCGCCCTGCATCTCCAGCGATGTCACATAGTTGCCGACGAGCGAGCGGGCCACCTCCACCCGACGCTCGGAGAGCAACGCGCGTGCTCGACGATAGACGACGTAGAGCTCCGAGGCGGGCGTGCCACCCATCCCGTTGACGAGCAGCAGCACCTTCTCGCCGCCCGACAGGCCCAGGTCCTCCACCACCGGGGTCAGCAGCTTCTCCGTCAGGGCGTCGGCGCTCTCCAGCCCGACCCGGTGCCGCCCGGGCTCACCGTGGATGCCGATGCCGATCTCGATCTCGTCGTCGGCCAGGTCGAAGCTCGGCCGGCCGACGTGCGGCACCGTGCACGCGGTCAGCGCCAGGCCCATGGTGCGGACGTTGTCGACGACCCGCTGGGCGACCGCCGCGACGGCCTCGAGGTCGTCGCCGCGCTCGGCGGCCGCACCGGCGATCTTCTCGACGGCGACCGTGCCGGCCACGCCCCGCCGACCGGCGGTGTACAGCGAGTCCTCGACCGCGACGTCGTCGTTCACGACGACCTGGCGCACGGTGATCCCGTCGGCCTCGGCGAGCTCCGCCGCGGTCTCGAAGTTCAGCACGTCGCCGGTGTAGTTCTTGACGATCGTGAGGACGCCCGCACCGGAGTCGGCGGCCGCGATCGCGGGGGCGATCTGGTCGGGCGTGGGCGACGTGAACACGGCGCCGGGGACGGCGGCGTCGAGCATCCCGAGGCCCACGAACCCGGCGTGCAGCGGCTCGTGACCGCTGCCCCCGCCGCTGACCAGACCGACCTTGCCGGGCACGACGCCCCCCGCCCGGGTCACGAAGATCGGGTCGCCGTGCACCTGCACGACGTCCGCGTGGGCCAGGCCGAAACCCTCGACGGACTCGGCGACGACGTCCTGCGGGTCGTTGATGAGCTTCTTCACTCTCGTACTCCCTGAGGTGGGCCCCGAGGGGCGCGAGGGTGCGTGCCGCCGGCGACCGTCGCCGCTCGTAGTGCCCACCTTCCGGCGCCCCTGGACGGCCGTCAAGCCGGGTCCGGCCCCGCCGCGCCCTCGCGCCCGCCTCACCCCGGTCCCGCCGCGCCCTCGCGCCCGCTTCACCCCGGTCGCAGGTCGCCGCGCGGCGCGGGATCAGGCCCCTGGCCGTCCCGCGCACACGACGCCCACGCACTGCGGTTCGACGCCGTTGCCGTACGCGACGTTGCCCCCGAGGTCGGTCGCACCGGGCGCCGAGATGCCGACGCCGGTGTTGCGCACGGCGGTGTTGTCCCCGAGCTCCGACCGCCCGACGACGCGCACCGCGTCGCCGTTCTGACGGAAGTCGTTGGCCGCGACGCGGACCAGCGGCTCGGCGTCCCCGCCCGTCGGGGTGCGCGAGCGCAGCGCGGTGGCGTTGCCACGGAACTGGTTGCCCGTGACCGTGGCGGACGACTGCGTGTCGACGGCCCAGGTGTTGTCGCGGAACACGTTCCGCTCGATCGTCGGCCCGAAGTCCGCGCCGTCGTCCTGCCAGTGGGAGGTGGACGCGACGCCGACGTCGTTGCGGACCACCGTGCTGTCCGCGAGGCGGGCTCCGCACTGCCACGTCTCCTGGCGCAGCGCGGTCCCGTTCTCGACCAGGCGCGACCGCTGCACGTCCACGCGCCCGCCGACGCAGTCCACGCCGACCTCGTTTCCCACGATGGTCGACCGCAGGACCTCGACGTCGGTGTAGTCCGCGGCTGCCGTGATCGCCGTCCCGTTGTCCCGGAGCACCGAGTCGGTGATCACCGCGCGCGATTGGAACGTCGAGACGCCGTGGTCGTTGCCGCGCAGGGTCGAGGACTCGACCGTGGCCTGCCCGCCGAGCCCGCTGGCGATCGCCAGCCGGGTGTCGGTCACCACGACGTGGGAGATCGCGCCTCCACCGTCGGGCTCCTCGCTCAGCACCCCGGCGTCCCACCCGCGGATCGTGCCGTTGCGCACCGTGGGGGTGACGCCGCCGGTGACCGCCGTCCCGAGCCCCTTCCCCGGCCCGACGAGCGCGAAGCCGCCGAGGTCGAGGACGACCCCGTCGACGAGCCGTAGCCCCACGTCACCGCTGCGGCACACCAGGTTCCGCGTCAACGTCGTCGAGCGAGTCAGCGTGGCGCCGCAGCGCACGGCATCCGGCGACGGCGTCGGCGCCGCACCGCTCGCGAGGACTGTGACGACGACCGTCGCGATCGTGACCGCGAGCCGAGTGATCATGCTCATGTGCGCCCCCCAACGCCCGCGCGCACCGCTGCGCGCACGTCGAGACTAGGGGCATACCGGACGAAAAGGACAGGCTCGCGGCCCGGCGGGGCGGGTGAATCCACGCCCCTGCCGGGCCGTCACCCCCGGCCCAGCAGGATGCGCGTCTCGGCGACGAGCAGGATCGATCCGGTCACCAGCACGCCGGCACCGCGCTCCTCCTCGCTCTCGGCGCGCTGCACCGCGACGTCGATCGCGTCGGGCAGGCGAGCCGCGACGTGCACGCGGTCCTCGCCGAACACGTCGATCGCGATCTCCGCCAGGTCGTCGGCGTCCATCGCGCGCGGGTTCGCCGACTGCGTGACGACGACCTCGGCCAGCAGCGGCTCGAGCGCCGCGAGGATGCCCTCGGGGTCCTTGTCGGCCATGACGCCGACCACGCCGACGAGGCGCGTGAAGTCGAACGCCTCCTCGACCGCGCCGACCAGCGCCTCGGCGCCCGCCGGGTTGTGCGCGCCGTCGACCAGGATGGTCGGGCTCGACCGGACGACCTCGAGGCGCCCCGGGGAGGTCACGTCCGCGAACGCGACCTCGACGACCGACCCGTCGAGCGCGGCACCGCCGGTGAGCAGCGCCTCGGTCGCCACCAGCGCGAGCAGGGCGTTGTGCGCCTGGTGCTCGCCGTACAGCGGCAGGAACACGTCCGTGTAGACGCCGCCGAGCCCGCGCAGGGCGACCAGCTGACCGCCGACGGCCACCTGCCGCTCGACGACGGCGATGTCGACGTCCTCGCGCACGACGCGCGCCCCGCGCTCGGCGGCCGCCGCGAGCACGACGCCCTCGACGTCCTCGGTCTGGTGGGCGAGCACCAGGGTCGCCCCGTCCTTGACGATGCCGGACTTCTCCGACGCGATCTCGACCAGCGTGTGGCCGAGGTAGCGCTCGTGGTCCATCGCGATCGGCGTGATGACCGCGACCTCGGCGTCGACCAGGTTGGTCGCGTCCCAGCGCCCGCCCATGCCGACCTCGACGACCGCGACGTCCACGGGCGCGTCGGCGAACGCCGCGTACGCCATGACCGTGAACACCTCGAAGAACGACAGTCGCTGGCCACCCTGCGCGAGGTGCCGTTCGTCGACCATCGCGATGTAGGGGGCGACGTCGTTCCACACCTCGACGAAGCGCTCGTCGCTGATCGGCTCGCCGTCGATGCTGATGCGCTCGGTGACCCGGGTCATGTGCGGGCTGGTGAACCTGCCCGTGCGCAGCCCGTGCTCGCGCAGCAGCCGCTCGACCATGCGAGACGTCGACGTCTTGCCGTTCGTCCCCGTGACGTGGACCGCGCGGAACGCGCGCTGCGGGTCGCCCAGCAGCTCCAGGACGTCGCGGACGCGGTCGAGCGTCGGGTCGATGTCCTGCTCCGGGGCGCGCCCCAGGATCTCGCGGTACACCTCGTCGGCCGCCTGGCGGGCGGCGCGTGCGGCCTCGTCCCTCAGGTGGTCGGCGCCACCCCGCTCGCGGCTCACGCGTCGGCCCGCACGACGGTCACGGCGACCTCGGCCACGTCGGCGGCCTCGATCGTCACGGAGGTGGCGAGCGTCTCGGCGGCGACGACGTCGCGGTGCGCCTCGACGTCCGCCACGTGCGCGGTCGGGACGGTGAGCGTGAGGTCCACGCGGTCCGCGACGTGCAGCCCCGCGGCCTTGCGTGCGTCCTGCACGGCCCGCACGACGTCGCGGGCGTACCCCTCGGCGCGCAGCGCGTCGTCGAGCGCGAGGTCGAGGACGACGACCACGCCGCCGGCCAGGACGGCGGCGGCCACGTCGGCCCCCGCACCCTCGCCGACCACGGTCGTCAGCTCGTACTCCGCCGGCTGCAGCGCGACGTCACCGGCGTCGGTGGTGACGACGACGGTCCCCCCGTCGACCCGCCACGCGCCGGAGCGGGCGCCCTTGATCACCTGCTGCACGGCCCGGCCGAGGCGCGGGCCCGCCGCGCGGGCGTTGACCGCGAGCCGCTGCGTGATGCCGAAGCGCTCGGTCGTGGCCGCGTCCGCCTCGACCACGTCGACCTGCTTGACGTTGAGCTCGGCGGCGAGCAGGTCGGTGTACGGCGCGAGCGCGGCCGGGTCGGCCACCGCGACCGTGAGCCGGCGCAGCGGCTGGCGCACGCGCACCTGGTGCGCCTTGCGCAGGCCGAGCGCCGCGGACACCACGGCGCGGACCTCGTCCATCGCGGTGACGAGCGCCGGGTCCTCGACGAGGAGCGCCTCGCCGACGTACCCGCCGCCGGCCACGGCGGACCACCCGTCCTCCCCGTGCAGGACCGGGGCGTCCTCGCCCGGCGCCTGCACGCTCACCGGCCAGTCGGTGAGGTGCACGGAACGCCCGCCGGTGAGCCCGCGCCACACCTCCTCGGTGACCAGCGGGGCGAGCGGCGCCATCACGCGCGTGAGCGTCTCCAGCGCGGTCCACAGCGTGTCGAACGCGTCGTGGTCCTCCGACCAGAACCGGTCGCGCTGGGTGCGCACGTACCAGTTCGTCAGCAGGTCGAGGTGCTCGCGCACGGCCTCGCACGCGGCGGGGATGTCGTACTCGTCGAGCAGCGCGGTCATCCGGGTCGCGAGGTCACCGGTACGGGCCAGCAGGTAGCGGTCCATGGGTGCGAGGCCCGCGGCGCGCTCGGCCGTGACGCGCTGCGCGGTGTACCCGCGCCCGTCGTCGGCCGTCCCGGCGTAGAGCGTGAAGAAGTAGTACGTGCTCCACAGCGGCAGCAGCACCTGGCGCACGCCGTCGCGGATGCCCTCCTCGGTGACCACGAGGTTGCCGCCCCGCAGGATCGTCGAGGACATGAGCGACCAGCGCACGGCGTCCGAGCCGTACTTGTCCCACATGAGGACCGGGTCGGGGAAGTTGCGCAGCGACTTGCTGGCCTTGCGGCCGTCGTCGCCCAGCACGATGCCGTGGCACATGACGTTGCGGAAGGCCGCACGGTCGAAGATCGCCGTGGCCAGCACGTGCAGCGTGTAGAACCACCCGCGGGTCTGGCCGATGTACTCGACGATGAAGTCGCCCGGGTAGTGGTGCTCGAACCACTCACGGTTCTCGAACGGGTAGTGCACCTGCGCGAACGGCATCGACCCGGAGTCGAACCACACGTCGAGCACGTCGGGGATGCGGCGCATCGTGGAGCGGCCCGTCGGGTCGTCCGGGTTGGGGCGCGTGAGGTCGTCGACGAACGGCCGGTGCAGGTCCGGCTCACCCTGGTCGTTGAGCGGCAGGCGGCCGAAGTCCGCCTCGAGCTCGGCGAAGGAGCCGTAGACGTCCACCCGCGGGTACGCCGGGTCGTCGCTCACCCACACCGGGATCGGCGTGCCCCAGTACCGGTTGCGGCTGATCGACCAGTCGCGCGCGTTCTCGAGCCACTTGCCGAACTGGCCGTCCTTGATGTGGCCCGGGATCCACTCGATGCCCTGGTTGAGCTCGACCATGCGGTCCTTGAACTCGGTGACCCGCACGAACCACGAGGACACGGCCTTGTAGATCAGCGGGTTCCGGCAGCGCCAGCAGTGCGGGTAGGAGTGCTCGTACGTCTCGTGCCGGACGAGGGCCGCGCGGTGGGCCGCGTCGACGCGCGCGAGCGGGCCCGTGCCGTTCCTCAGGTCGGCGATGACCTGCTTGTTCGCCTCGAAGACCTGGGTGCCCGCGTAGTCGGTGACCTGCGCGGTGAACCGGCCCTTGGAGTCGACGGGCACGACCGGCACGATGCCGGCGGCGTCGCACGCCACCATGTCGTCCTCGCCGAACGCCGGGGCCAGGTGCACCACGCCGGTGCCGTCCTCGGTGGTGACGAAGTCCGCGGCGAGCACCTGGTGCGCGTGCTCGTGGCCCGCGAAGTAGTCGAACGGCGGGGTGTAGCGCCGGCCGACGAGGTCGGCGCCCGTCAGTCGCGCGACGACCGTGGGCTCGTCGCCGAGCTCCCGGGCGTACGCACCCAGGCGCGCGGCGGCGAGCACCACGCGCTCCCCCGGGTGCGCCTCGCCGAACGGCGACCCGGCGGTCGGCTCGACGACGACGTACTCGACGTCGGGCCCGACCGCCACGGCCAGGTTGGACGGCAGCGTCCAGGGGGTCGTGGTCCAGATCAGCAGCAGCTCACCGGAGTCCAGGCGGAACCCGACGGTGATGGCCGGGTCCTGGCGCGAGGCGTACACGTCCTCGTCCATCCGCAGCTCGTGGTTGCTCAGCGGCGTCTCGTCACGCCAGCAGTACGGCAGGACGCGGTAGCCCTCGTACGCCAGGCCCTTGTCGTACAGCTGCTTGAACGCCCAGATCACCGACTCCATGAACGACGGGTCGAGCGTCTTGTAGTCGTTCTCGAAGTCGACCCAGCGCGCCTGCCGGGTGACGTACTCCTGCCACTCCTGGGTGTACGTGAGGACCGACTCGCGGCACGCCTCGTTGAACGCGGCGATGCCCATCTCGTCGATCTGCGACTTGTCGGTGATCCCGAGCTTGCGCTCGGCCTCGAGCTCGGCGGGCAGGCCGTGGGTGTCCCAGCCGAACCGTCGCTCGACGTGCTTGCAGCGCATCGTCTGGTAGCGCGGCACGACGTCCTTGGCGTAGCCGGTCAGCAGGTGCCCGTAGTGCGGCAGGCCGTTGGCGAACGGCGGGCCGTCGTAGAAGACGTACTCGTTGTCGCCGTTCTCACCCGTGGGCCGGAGCGCCACCGAGGCGCGGAACGTGTCGTCCGCCTCCCAGTACCGCAGCACGTCCTGCTCGAGGGCGGGCAGGTCGGGGCTCGGCGGGACGGTCGCGGGAGTGCCGGCGGACGTGCCGTCGGAGGTGCGGTGCAGCGGGTACGCCACGGTCGGTGCTCCTGGTCTCGCGCACCCGGGGGTGCGGTACGGCCACGAGGACGACGACACCCGGACCACCCGGGCACCACCGCGGTACCACCTCGCTTGCCGGGGACGGGTCCCCGGCCTCTCGCCTGCGGCTGTGACGGGCCTGCCCCGTCCGGTTCTACTGAGGACGCCGCACCGTGGCGCGGATCCCGTTCTTCCGGAGGCTCACCGGTGATGGCCGGGTCGATGCCTGTGGGGGGAGTCTATCGGCGTCCGTGGCGTGAACGCATCGCGCACGGCCGTCGGGATCCCTCCGCCGTCCCGGGTGGCGCTGCTGCCGAGGCCGCACCCGGCGCGGACCGCGCCACGGGGACGCGTCAGACCACGGCGTCGGTCCGTGCGGCGTCGCCGACGACCGCCCGGTCGACGGCCGCCCGGAGGTCCGCGCGCAGGGAGCGGAGCACCCGCGCGAGGCCGGCCCCGCCCGCGACGCACGCGACCAGCGCGAGGACGACGCCGGGGCCTCCCACACCGACGACGACGAGCAGGTGGGCCAAGGGCGCCGCCGCGAGCACGGTCGCTGCGACCAGCCCTGCCGTGGCGACGTCGACACCCCGCAGGGAGCGCGGCGCGACGAGCTCCCCCCGGCGCTCGCGGCCCAGCAGCCACCACCCCGCGACGAGGCACGCCTGGAGGCCCGCGACGGCGGCGATCGCGGTCAGGGCGTAGGGCACGACCAGCCGCCGGGTCTCGGCGTACCCGCCGCCCACCGCCTCCGCCAGCACCGGCAGGAGCCCCTGCAGCAGGAGCGACCCCGCCAGCAGGATCACGAGAGCGGAGCGGAGCACGAGTCTGCGTGACGACGTCATCTATCGATCTGCGATAGACATCTGTCGACTGTCAAGAGGCAGCCAGGTGATTGGCCGGACACCACGACGACCAGGCACGATCAGCCCATGACCCCCGCTCGACCCGTTGCCCTGCTCGACCTCGACGGCACGCTCATGGACTCCGCCCCCGGCATCGTCGCGTCCGTGCGCCACGCCTACGCCCAGGTCGGGCTACCCACGCCCACCGACGCCGTGATGCGCTCCTTCGCGGGCCCCCCGATCACGTGGTCCTTCACGACCCACGGCGTCGGCGTCGAGCAGCTCGACGCGGCCGTCGCCGCCTACGGCGCACACTTCTCCGACGTCGGCGTGTGGGACACCCGGGTGTTCGACGGCATCCCCGAGGCGCTGGTGACGCTGCGCGAGGCCGGCGTGCTCCTGGTGGTCGCGACGGCCAAGCCGCTGCGGTGGGCCGCGCCGATCTGCGACGAGGTGGGGCTGACGCCGCTGCTCGACCACGTCGTCGGCGCGCCGGACGACGAGTCGGAGTCGAAGGGCCAGATCATCGGCCGCGCCCTGGCGTGGGTCCGGGAGACGGTCGGCGACGACGCCCCGGTACAGGCCGTGATGCTCGGTGACCGCGAGCACGACGTGCACGGCGCCGCCGAGCACGACCTGCCCTGCCTCGGTGCGCTGTGGGGCTACGGGGGCGCCGAGGAGCTGCTCGCAGCCGGCGCGGTCGAGGTGCTCGCGTCGCCCGCCGAGGTGCCGGCCGCCGTGCTCGCCCGCGTGGCGGACCCAGCGCGCCACCTGGGACGATGACCGCGATGACCCACGCACCGCTCGTCCTGCTGGACCTCGACGGGACCCTGACCGACTCGTACCCCGGCATCGCCGCCAGCGCCCGCGTCGCCTTCACCGCGCTGGGCCTGCCGGTGCCGGACGCGACCGCGCTGCGGCGGTTCGTCGGGCCGCCGCTCGCCGACTCGTTCCCCCTGTTCGGCGTCCCCGCCGAGCGCGTGCCCGAGGCGATCGCGGCGTACCGCGCGTACTTCCGCGAGACCGGCATGTGGCAGAACAGCGTCTACCCCGGGATCCCCGAGCAGCTCGCCGCGCTGCGCGACGCCGGCGTGCGGCTCGCGGTGGCGACCAGCAAGCCGGAGGTGTTCGCCGGCCCCATCTGCGAGCGCTTCGGCCTGGCGCCGCTCCTGGAGGGCGTGTTCGGCGCGCCCCTGGACCACGTGCCGTCGACGAAGGCGACGGTCGTCGGGGCGGCGCTCGACGCGCTGCGCCCGGCCGGACCGGTCCTCATGGTGGGCGACCGTGAGCACGACGTGCACGGGGCGCGGGCGCACGGTGTCGACTGCGTGGGCGTGGCCTGGGGCTACGCCCAGCCGGGCGAGCTCGCCCGCGCCGGGGCGCTCGAGGTCGTCCCCGAGGTCGCGCGCCTGGCGGACGTCGTGCTGACGACGCTGCGGACGCCGGGGCGGGCCGACGTCAGCGCGTCGGCTCCACGGGCGGCAGGGCCGACCACGGGAACGTGATCCACAGGTCGGTGCGGCGCCACACGTAGTCCGGGTCGATCACCGAGCGCGGCTTGGCGTACAGCACAGCGGTGCGCACCTCGGCGCAGTGCGCCGCCAGGAGGGCACGGACCAGGGCGAGCGTCTCGCCGGAGTCCGCGACGTCGTCGACCACCAGCGCGCGCAGCCCGTGCAGCGCGTCGGTGTCCAGCAGCGGCGGGAGCACCTGCGGCTCGGGCAGCGTGCTGCCGACCCCGGTGTAGAACTCGACGTTCAGCGTGCCGACCGCCTTGGTGCCCAGGGCGTAGGCGATCGCACCACCGGGCGGGAGCCCGCCCCGCGCGACGGACACCACCACATCGGGCCGGAACCCGGAGTCGACGACCGCCTGCGCCAGCTCGCGGCTCGCCGCCCCGAACGTCGCCCAGTCCAGCACCTCCCGGTCGGTCGGCGCCGAGCCCGTCGTCTTCCGTGTCGTGGCCATGCCCCATCGTGGCCCACGTGGGACCACTCACCCGACGGTCCCGGGTCCGGTGTGGGATTCTTGACGTTCGTGACCACCGCAGCCTCCGACAGCCGCGCCCTGTTCCCGGGCAAGCACTTCATCAGCACGGTCCTCGAGGCGCTCGAGACGAAGAGCACCATGGCCGGCGTCCTCGGGCGCCGCTACCTCATGCGCGCGGCGATGGCCGGCATCATCATCGGCCTGCTGTACGTGGTGCACTACGCGGTCATCGCGACGTTCGACCAGGTGGACGTGGGCGGCTCGACCCTCTACCCGATCGGGCGCCTCGTCGCGGCGCTCACGTTCGGCTGGGCGCTGGTCTTCATCTACTACTCGCGCTCCGAGCTGCTGACGTCGAACATGATGATCGTCACGATCGGGGCGTACCACCGGCGGATCACGTGGTGGCGGTCGATGCGGCTGCTGGGGCTGTGCTACCTCGGCAACTTCGCCGGCGGGCTCCTCGTCGCGGTCTTCGTCCGCTTCTCGACGCTCGGCGAGGGCGCCGTCATGGAGCAGATGGTCGCGTCGGCCGACCACAAGCTCGCGTTCGTCGCCGACGGGGTGACCGGGTGGGGCGACCTCCTGGTCCGCGCGATCCTCTGCAACTTCTGCATCAACCTCGCGATGCTGCTCGTCTACAACGGCCTCATCAAGGAGGACTTCACCAAGGCGGTCGTCATGCTCGTCTCGGTCTTCATCTTCGCGTACCTGGGGCTGGAGCACTCCGTCGCCAACACCGTGCTGTTCTCCGTGGTCGGCCTCCGCGAGGGCATCGACCTCGGTCTCGCCGCCGGGAACCTCGTGCTCGCGCTGATCGGCAACTTCATCGGCGGCGGCCTGCTCATCGGGCTGTACTACGCGTACGTCAACGACGACACGCGCTGGTTGCGCGACAACCCTCCCCCGCCCGACGCGACCGCTTGACCTTGACGTCGCGTCAGCTCCTACCGTGGCTCGGGCCCACACCGGAGCACCACGAGGAGGAGCGGTGGAGGCGTCGATCCAGCAGGTCGCGCGGCTGACCGGCACGACGAGCCGCACGCTGCGCCATTACCACCGCATCGGTCTGCTCGTCCCCAGCCGCGTCGGCGACAACGGCTACCGCTGGTACGACGACGACGCCCTCGTCCGTCTGCAGCGGATCCTGCTGCTGCGCGAGACGGGCATGGGCCTGGCCGAGATCGGACGGGTCCTTGACCGCGAGACCGACGAGGTGACGGCCCTGCGCCGGCACCTCGAGACGCTGACGGCCGAGCAGGGCAGGCTCGCCCGCCAGGTCGTCGCGGTGCGCCGGACCATCGCCGCGAGGCAGGAAGGCAGGTCGGTCATGGCCGACGAGATGTTCGACGGGTTCGACCACACGCAGCACCGCGAGGAGGTCGAGCAGCGCTGGGGCGCGGACGCGTACGCGTCGTCCGACCGGTGGTGGCGGGGGCTCGACGAGGACGAGCGCGGGCGGTGGCAGGAGCGCAGCGCCGCGCTGGTCCGCGACTGGGCGGCTGCCGCCGCGGCGGGGACGGACCCGGCCTCGGACGAGGCGCAGGGCCTGGCGGCGCGGCACGTCCGCTGGCTCGCCTCGGTCCCCGGCACCCCGGGCCACGGGGGCACGCCCGAGAAGGGCTACGTGCTCGGGCTGGCCGACATGTACGTGGCGGACGAGCGGTTCGCGCGCACGTACGGCGCGGACGGCGGTGACGCGGCGTTCGTCCGCGACGCGCTGCAGGTGTACGCGGCCCGCCACCTGTGACGAGCCGGACGGCAGACACCGTCACGGGCTGCGCAGGGACTCCTGCCACTGCGCGTGCAGCGCCGCGAACCGTCCGCCCGCGGCCACCAGCGCAGCGGGGCTGCCGTCCTCCACGACGCGCCCGGCGTCGACGACCAGGACGCGGTCGGAGTGCATGACCGTGGACAGGCGGTGCGCGATGACGACGGCCGTGCGGCCGGCGAGCAGCGTGCGCAGCCCTTCCTGGACGAGCTGCTCACCGGGGATGTCGAGGGAGCTCGTGGCCTCGTCGAGCACGAGCACCGCGGGGTCGGCGAGGAACGCCCGGGCGAACGACACGAGCTGGCGCTGCCCGGCGGACAGCCGCACACCGCGGGTGTCGACGTCGGTGTCGTACCCGTCCGGCAGCGACACGATCAGGTCGTGCACGCCCACCGCGCGCGCCGCCCGCTCGATCTCGTCCCGGCTCGCGCCGGGCCTGCCGAGGGCGATGTTGGCGGCGACGGACCCCGAGAACAGGTACGCCTCCTGGGTCACCATGACCATCGCGGCGCGCAGGTCCCCGGGGTCGACCTCGCGCAGGTCGACGCCGTCCAGGCGCACGGCGCCGGCGCGCGGGTCGTAGAACCGCGCGAGCAGCTTGGCGACCGTGGACTTGCCCGCGCCCGTCTCCCCCACCAGCGCGACGGTCGTCCCCGCCGGGACGTGCAGGTCGAGCCGCGGCAGCACGCTGCGACCGTCGCCGTAGCCGAACTCCACGCCGTCGAGGCGCAGGTCGCCACGCGGGTGCTCGAGGCGCACCGGGCGGGCGGGGTCCGGCACGGTCGGCTCCTGCGCGAGCAGGCCCGACAGCTTCTCGAGCGCCGCCGTGGCGGACTGGAACGAGTTGTAGAACATGCCGATCTGCGCGAGCGGCGCGAAGAACCGCCGCGCGTAGAGCACAGCGGCGACCAGCACGCCGACCTCGAGCCTGCCGTCGAGCACCCGCAGGCCCCCGACCAGCAGCACGGCGGCCACGGTGACGTTGCCGATGAGCACCAGCCCCGTGTCGAACACCCCGTTGACGCGGATCGCCTCCGCGTTGGCCGCGCGGTACTCCTCCGCCTCGGCCCCGTACACCGCGGCCGCCTGCGCCTCGCGACGGAAGGCCTGCACGGCGCGGATGCCCGTCATCGTCTCGACGAACCGGACGATGACCCGTGCGGCGGCCGTGCGCGAGCGCCGGTACTGGGACTGCGAGCGGCGCTGGAACCACCGGGTGAGGAGCACCCCGGGCACGACCGCCACCAGCAGGACCAGCCCGCTGCGCCAGTCGAGCAGCGCCAGGCCGACGGCCGTGAAGACCATCGCCAGCCCGCTGGCGGCGAGCGTGGTGACGCCGCCGTCGAGCAGCTCGCGCAGCGCCTCGAGGTCGGACGTCTGCCGCGAGATGATCCGGCCCGAGGTGTAGCGCTCGTGGAACTCCAGGCTCAGCCGCTGGGTGTGCCGGAAGACCCGGCGGCGCAGGTCGAGCAGGACCGCCTGGCTGACGGTCGCGGCGAGGCGGACCGTGGCCGCGGTGAACACCCCGGCGACCAGTGCCGTGAGCGCGTAGCCGCCGGCGACCAGCAGCGCGGGCGCGGCGTCACCCGCGCGCAGGGCCGGGATGCCCCGGTCGATGCCGACGGCCACGAGCGCCGGGCCGGCGACCAGCGCGAGCTGGGCGACCACGACGACGACGGCGGTGAGCGCAGCGC
>JAEWEJ010000177.1 GCA_023389455.1 Actinomycetes bacterium
GGGGAGCGGGGGGCGATCGAGGCGGGCACGCTGCCCACGCTGCTGCCGGGCGGTCGCCCGGTCGCGGACGCCTCGGCACGCGTCGACCTCGCCGCCGTGTGGGGCGCCGACGACCTGCCCGCAGCCCCGGGGCGCAGCGCGGACGAGATCCTCGCCGCGGCGGCCGACGGGCACCTGGGTGCCCTGGTCGTCGGTGGCGTCGACCCCGCGGACCACGCCGACCCGGTGCTGGCGCGCGCGGCCCTCGACACCGTGCCGTTCCTCGTGTCGCTCGAGGTCCGGCACAGCGAGGTCACCGACCGCGCGGACGTCGTGCTGCCCGTGGCCCCGCCGGTCGAGAAGCCGGGCACGTTCGTCACGTGGGAGGGGCGCCCGCGTCCGTTCGCGCAGGCGCTGACGACCACGCAGCTGTCCGACTTCCGGGTCCTGGACCGGCTCGCCGACGCGCTCGGTACCGACCTCGGTCTGCGCTCCCTGGCGGACGTGCACGGCGAGCTCGACCAGCTCGGTGGCTGGGACGGTCCGCGGACCGCGGCCCCGACGACCGAGCCCGCCGAGCCGCCCGCAGTGCCCGCCGGGCACGCGGTGCTCGCGACGTGGCACCAGCTGCTCGACGCGGGCCGCCTGCAGGACGGCGAGCCGTACCTGGCGGGCACGGCCAAGCGGTCGGTCGCGCGGGTGTCTCCCGCGACGGCGGCCACGGCCGGCCTCGCGGACGGCGACGAGGTCGCCGTCAGCAGCGACCGCGGCACGATCACGGCGCCGGTGCAGGTCACGGACATGGCCGACCACGTCGTCTGGCTGCCGACCAACCCCCGTGACGGCGCCGTGCGCGACGTCCTGGGCGCGGTGGGCGGTGCCGTGGTGCGCCTCGAGCGCGCCGGGCGTTCCGACCAACCCGAGGTGACGGCGCACGCCGCATCCGGGCTCACGGGTGAGGCCGCGGAGGCCGTCGCCGGCGTCCGCGTGGACGAGGAGGAGCGGGCATGAGCGTGCTGCCCATGGCGCTGGCGTCGGCCGTCGGCGACGGCGCGGTCGCCCCGGTGACGGCGGACTTCAGCCAGGACGTGTTCTGGGTGTGGCTGCTCAAGGCCGTCGCGATCATCGTGTTCCTGCTGACGAGCGTGCTCATCGCCATCTGGTTCGAGCGCCGCGTCGTGGGACGCATGCAGCTGCGGCCGGGGCCCAACGTGCACGGGCCGTTCGGTCTGCTGCAGTCGCTCGCCGACGCGATGAAGCTCCTCGTCAAGGAGGACATCACCGTCAAGGCGGCGGACAAGTTCGTCTACATCCTCGCGCCGATGATCGCGGTGCTCTGCTCGCTGCTGGTCTACGCGGTGATCCCGTTCGGGCCCGAGGTCAGCATCTTCGGCGTCGTCACCCCGCTGCAGCTCACCGACTTCTCCGTCGCGGTGCTGTACATCCTCGCCTGCGCGGCGGTCGGCGTGTACGGCATCGTGCTCGGCGGCTGGTCCTCCAACTCGACGTACCCGCTGCTCGGCGGCGTCCGCTCGACGGCCCAGGTCATCTCCTACGAGCTGGCGATGGGCCTGTCCCTGGTCAGCGTGTTCATCATGGCCGGGTCCATGTCGACGTCGCAGATCGTCGACTCCCAGACGCAGGTCTGGTGGTTCCTGCCGCTGCTGCCGGCGTTCGTCATCTACGTCATCTCGATGGTGGGCGAGACCAACCGCCTGCCGTTCGACCTCCCCGAGGCCGAGGGCGAGCTCGTCGGCGGCTACACCACCGAGTACTCGTCGATGAAGTTCGCGTGGTTCTTCCTCGCCGAGTACATCAACATGCTCAACGTCTCGGCGGTCGCGACCACGCTGTTCTTCGGCGGCTGGCGGGCCCCGTGGCCGATCTCGGCGATCAACGACGGGATGTTCAACACCGGCTGGTGGCCGGTCCTGTGGTTCGTCGCCAAGGTCTGGCTGTTCATGTTCGTGTTCGTGTGGATCCGCGGCTCGGTGCTGCGCTTCCGGTACGACCAGTTCATGAAGATCGGCTGGAAGGTGCTCATCCCGGCCGCGCTCGTCTGGGTGGTCTGCGTGACGTTCGTGCAGGCGGCCCGCCGCCTCTGGGACGTCGACCTGCGCACCCTGCTGTTCGTCCTGGCAGGGCTCGTGCTCGCCGGGCTGGTGGTGTCCTTCCTGGTGCCGGAGAAGCGCCCGGAGCCGACCCCCGAGCCCACCGGCCCGCAGGAGATCGACCCCTTCGCCGACGGCTACCCGGTGCCGCCGCTGCCCGGGCAGGTGCTGCCGCCGTCCCCGCGCGCGCAGCGACGCCTGGCCGCGACCGATGCCGGCGACACGTCCGGACCCGAGACCCCCTTGGAGGTGCGCGGTGGCTGAGCAGCGCAAGAAGAAGGCCGCGCCCGGCGCCACGCCGGCGGCAGGCGCGCAGGTCCAGCGCACGGCGCGGACCGGCGGCGAGGTCGACCGACCGGCCGAGGGCTACCAGTCGCTCATCGAGAAGCGCTCGGGCCTCAGCGAGCTGCTCGCGCCCGTCGCCGGGTTCGGCGTCACGTTCGCGAACATGTTCAAGCCGACGGTCACCGAGCAGTACCCGCGCGAGCAGGTGCCCACCAAGCCCCGGTACCACGGGCGGCACCAGCTCAACCGGTACCCCGACGGCCTCGAGAAGTGCATCGGCTGCGAGCTGTGCGCGTGGGCGTGCCCCGCGGACGCGATCTACGTCGAGGGCGGGGACAACACCCCCGACCAGCAGTTCTCGCCGGGGGAGCGGTACGGCCGCGTCTACCAGATCAACTACCTGCGCTGCATCTTCTGCGGCCTGTGCATCGAGGCGTGCCCGACCCGGGCGCTGACGATGACCAACGAGTACGAGCTCGCCGGACCGACCCGCCCCGGCATGATCTGGGAGAAGCAGGACCTGCTGGCCCCGCTGCGCTCGGGCCAGCTCGCGACGCCCCACCCGATGGTCGAGGGCACGACCGACACCGACTACTACCGCGGCGAGGTCACGGGCGTGACCGACGAGCAGGTGGCGTGGGTCGCCGAGCACCGTCCGGACGACCCGACGCTGCCGGAGAACGCCGCCAAGGGCGCGACCGTGCCGGACCTCGGCGCCACGCGGCTCGCGCAGCGTGCGATCACGGCGGCCGCGCACCGCCAGGGAGGTGCCCGGTGAGCCCGCTGTTCACCGCGCTGCCGGCCGCCGCCGGCGCGCTGACCGAGTCCGGCCAGACGAGCACGGCCGAGGCCGTGCTGTTCTGGACCCTCGGGCCGCTCATGGTGCTCGCCGCGCTCGGGCTGCTGTTCGCCCGCAAGGCGGTGCACGCGGCGATGGCCGTCATCTTCATCATGATCTCGCTGGCGTTCATGTACGTCGCCCAGGGCGCCGAGTTCCTCGGCATCGTCCAGGTGGTCGTCTACACCGGCGCCGTGATGATGCTCTTCCTGTTCGTGCTCATGCTGGTCGGTGTCGACCGCTCGGACTCCCTCGTCGAGACCATCCGCGGGCAGCGCTGGATCGGCGCGCTGGCGGGGCTCGGCCTCGCCGTCGTCCTCGCGGGCGTCGTCGGCCGCGCGACGTACGGCCCGCCGACGGGCCTCGCCGCGGCGAACGTGCCGTCGAACCCGCAGGCCGTCGCGTACCTGATCTTCGGGCAGCACGTGCTGGCGATGGAGGTGGTCGGGGCGCTCCTGGTCACCGCCGCGCTCGGTGCCCTGGTGCTGACGCACCGCGGCCGCCTCACGCCGAAGGTGGGGCAGCGCGAGCTGGCCGAGCGCCGGCTGCGCTCGGGGAACCACCCCGTGTCGCTGCCCGCCCCGGGTGTCTACGCCCGCCACAACGCGATGGACGTCCCCGCGCTCGGGCCGGACGGCACGCCGCTGGAGAGCTCGGTCCCGCGCGTGCTGCGGGTCCGCGGCCAGGAGGCCGACGCCCGCGCGTACGCCGCGCGGATCGACCGGGTCCTGGCCGGCGGCTGGGCCGGCGGCGCCGGCACCTTCACGTCCGACGAGCCGTACCGCGGCGGGCCGGACGGCCCCGTCGAGGGTGCGGTGACCATCCGCGAGCCGCAGGCCCCGGCCGAGGACGCGACCCCTGAGGAGGACGGCCGGTGAGCCTGACCCACTACCTGGTCCTGGCCGCGATCCTGTTCGCGATCGGCGCGACCACGGTGCTGCTGCGGCGCAACGCGATCATCGTGTTCATGGGCGTCGAGCTCATGCTCAACTCCACGAACCTGCTGCTCGTGACCTTCTCGCGGATGCACGGCAACCTGTCGGGCCAGGTGCTCGCGTTCTTCGTCATGGTCGTGGCCGCCGCTGAGGTCGTCGTCGGCCTGGCGATCATCGTGTCCATCTTCCGGACCAGACGCTCGGCGTCGGTCGACGACGTCAACCTGCTGAAGAGCTGAGGGGCTCAGACGTGCACACCCTGATCTCCCTGACCGCCCCTGCCGTCGCACCGGCGGCCGCGAGCGGCGTCTCCTCCGTCGTGTGGGACGGCGCGCAGGCGGCCGTCTGGCTCGTCGCGCTGCCGCTGCTGTCGGCGGCGGTGCTGCTGCTGCTCGGCCGCCGCGCCGACCGCTGGGGCCACTGGCTCGGCGTCCTGGCCTCGGCCGGGTCCTTCGTCGTGGGCCTGGTCCTGCTGGTCGGCCTGCTGGGCCTGCCCGCGGAGCAGCGCGTCCAGGACGTCGACCTCGGCACCTGGCTCGACGCCGGGGCGCTGAGCATCGGCGCCGGGCTGCGCGTCGACCCGCTGTCGTTGACGTTCGTGCTGCTGGTGACCTTCGTCGGCACCCTGATCCACGTGTACTCCGTGGCCTACATGGAGCACGACGCGGACCGCCGCCGGTTCTTCGCGTACCTCAACCTGTTCGTCGCGGCCATGCTGCTGCTGGTCCTGGCGGACTCGTACGCGCTGCTGTTCGTCGGCTGGGAGGGCGTGGGTCTCGCGTCGTACCTGCTCATCGGCTTCTGGAACCACCACACGCCGTACGCCGTCGCCGCGAAGAAGGCGTTCGTCGCCAACCGCGTCGGCGACGTCGGCCTGCTGGTCGGCATGGGGCTGCTGTTCGCGACGTTCGGGAGCCTGGACTTCGCCACGGTCGACGCCGGTGTGGCCGGGGCCTCCGAGGGCACGCTGACGGCCATCGGCCTGGCGCTGCTGCTCGCCGCGTGCGGCAAGTCGGCGCAGTTCCCGCTGCAGTCCTGGCTCGGCGACGCCATGGCAGGCCCGACCCCCGTGTCGGCGCTCATCCACGCCGCCACCATGGTCACCGCCGGCGTCTACCTCATCATCCGGTCCGGCGTGGTCTTCGCCGCAGCACCGACCGCGCAGCTCGTCGTCGCCGTCGTCGGTGCGATCACGCTGCTGTTCGGGGCGATCGTCGGCTGCGCCAAGGACGACATCAAGAAGGCGCTGGCCGCCTCGACGATGTCGCAGATCGGCTACATGGTGCTCGCCGCGGGCCTGGGGCCCATCGGGTACGCGTTCGCGATCTTCCACCTGGTCACGCACGGCTTCTTCAAGGCCGGCATGTTCCTCGGCGCCGGGTCGGTCATGCACGGCATGGACGACCAGGTCGACATGCGCCGCTTCGGCGGCCTGGGCCGGTACATGAAGATCACGTACTTCACGTTCATGGCCGGCTGGCTCGCGATCCTCGGCATCCCGCCGTTCGCCGGGTTCTTCAGCAAGGACAAGATCATCGAGGCCGCGTTCGTGCCGGTCGACGGGCAGCCCTGGCGCGCCTGGGTCTTCGGCACCGTGGCGCTGGTCGGCGCGGGCATCACGGCCTTCTACATGTCGCGCCTGTTCTTCATGACGTTCGAGGGGCAGAAGCGCTGGAGCGACCGGCGTGACGGCAGCGCCCAGCACCCGCATGAGTCCCCGGCGCTGATGACGGTGCCCATGGTCGTCCTGGCGATCGGGTCCGTCGGCCTCGGGTGGCTGCTGTCGAGCGTGGGCTTCGTCGGGTGGCTCGAGCCGTCCGTCGGGCACGCCGAGCACGAGGAGCCCGTGCTCGCGGTGCCCGTGCTGATCGCCCTGACCCTCATCGCGGTCGCGCTCGGCCTCGTGCTCGCGTGGCGCCGGTACGCGGTCTCGCCGGTGCCCGTGACGCCCCCGCTCGGGACGGCGCTGACCCGCGCCGCCCGCGTGGACCTCTACCAGGACACCGTCAACGACGCGCTGCTGGTCGAGCCGGGCCAGTACCTGACGCGGTCGCTGGTGTACGGCGACAAGGCCGTGGTCGACGGTGCGGTCACCGGCCTCGGCCGGACCACCGTCGCCGTCGGCGACCTGGTCCGCCGCGTGCAGAACGGGTTCGCCCGCTCGTACGCCGCCACCATGGTCGTCGGTGTGGTCGTGCTCGCGTTCGTCGTCCTCGCCGTGCGCGGCTGACCGAAGAGTCGACAGGAGAACCGGAACTGATGTCGAACCTCCCCTGGCTCACCGCGCTGGTGGTGCTGCCGCTGCTCGGAGCCGTGGCCCTGTGGCTGCTGCCCGCCGGCGCGCGACCGCGCACGCGTGCCGTCGCGCTCGGGTTCGCCCTGGCCGAGGTGCTGCTCGTCGTCGGGGCCTTCGCGGCCTTCGACACGGGCGCCGCGGCCACGCACCAGCTCGTCGAGACCGCACCGTGGATCCCCGCGCTCGGCGTCTCCTGGGCGGTGGGCGTCGACGGCGTCGGGCTGGCGCTGATCGCCATGTCCGTCGTCCTCGTGCCGCTCGTCGTCCTGGCGGCATGGCGCGAGCAGGGCTCCGTCGACGGGCCCACGGACCGGCTGCGCCACTACCTCGCGCTCGTGCTGCTGCTCGAGGCGTTCATCGTGCTGGTGTTCGCCGCGCGGGACGTCTTCCTCTTCTACGTCGTCTTCGAGGCGATGCTCATCCCCGTCTACTTCATGATCGGCGCGTTCGGCGGCGCCCAGCGGCGCTACGCCGCCGTGAAGTTCCTGCTGTACTCGCTGGCCGGTGGGCTCGTCATGCTCGTCGGCGTCATCGCGCTGTACCTGCAGGGTCCGGGCGGGCCGGAGGGCTTCCTCACCGAGAACCTCGTGGGCCTCGACCTCGACCCGACGGTCGAGAAGTGGCTCTTCCTGTCGTTCTTCCTCGCGTTCGCCATCAAGGCGCCGATGTTCCCGGTGCACACCTGGCTGCCCGACGCCGCGCAGCAGGCGCCCGCGGGCACCTCGACGCTCCTGGTCGGCGTGCTCGACAAGGTCGGCACCTTCGGGATGCTCACCCTGTGCCTGCCGCTGTTCCCCGCGGCGTCGCGCTGGGCGGCACCGGTGGTCATCGCGCTGGCCGTGGTCTCGGTGCTCTACGGCGCGCTGCTCGCGATCGGGCAGAAGGACATGATGCGGCTGGTGGCGTACACCTCGGTGTCGCACTTCGGCTTCATCGTCCTGGGCATCTTCGCCTTCACCACGACGTCGATCGCCGGCTCGTCGTTCTACATGGTCAACCACGGCCTGTCGACGGGCGCCCTGTTCCTGCTCGTCGGCTTCCTCGCCGCGCGGCGCGGGTCGCAGCAGATCGCCGACTTCGGCGGCCTGCAGAAGGTCGTGCCGGTCATGGCCGGCCTGTTCCTCGTCGTCGGCCTCTCGGCGCTGTCCCTGCCGGGTCTGTCGACGTTCGTCAGCGAGTTCCTCGTCATCGTCGGCACGTTCGCCCGGCACCCCGCGGCAGCGATCGTCGCGACGCTCGGCGTCGTGCTCGCCGCGATCTACGTGCTGTGGCTCTACCAGCGGGTCTTCACCGGTCCCGTCCGTCCCGAGCTGGCGGACATGACGGACGCGGGTGCGCGCGAGCGGTGGGTCGTCGGCCCGCTGATCGCCCTCATGCTCGTCCTCGGGTTCCTGCCCGGCCCGGCGCTCGACCTCGTGCGGCCGCCCGCCGCCGAGAGCATCGCCCAGGTCGGGGTCGACGACGTCGAGCCCGCGGTGAGCACCTCTGCCGGTACGGAAGGGAGTGACCAGTGAGCGGCTTCTCCGCCCCCGAGATCGCGTGGGGGCCGATGACCCCCGTGCTGGTGGTGCTGCTCGCGGCCGTCGTCGGCGTGCTGGTCGAGGCCTTCGTGCCGGCCGCCCGCCGCCGCGTCGTGCAGCTCGTCCTCACGCTCGCGTCGTTGGCCGGCGCGCTGCTGGCCGTCGCGGCGCTGTGGTCGGACGTCGAGCAGACGGGCGGTACCGACGTGCTGCTCGGCTCGCTGGTCGTCGACGGGCCGACGCTCGTGCTGCAGGCGACCATCGCCCTGCTCGCGCTGCTGTCGACGCTGGTCTTCGCCGACCGGGTCGCCGGGGGAGAGGACGCGTTCGCGCCCTCGGCAGCCGCCGTGCCGGGCTCGGACTACGAGGAGCTGGCCCGGCGCAAGGGCCTGCGCCAGACCGAGGTCTACCCGCTGCTGCTCTTCGCGACCGGCGGCATGATGCTCTTCCCCGCCACGACGGACCTGCTGACGCTCTTCGTCGCGCTCGAGGTGCTCTCGCTGCCGCTGTACCTGCTCTCGGGCATGGGCCGTCGCCGGCGCCTGCTGTCGCAGGAGGCGTCGATGAAGTACTTCCTGCTCGGCGCGTTCGTCTCGGCGCTCATGCTGTTCGGCATCGGGCTGCTGTACGGCTACTCCGGCTCGCTGCGGTACGCGGACATCGCCGCCGCCACGGCGACGCCCAACGGCATGGAGGGGCTGCTCGTCGTCGGCGCGCTGCTGCTGCTCGCGGGGCTGTTCTTCAAGGTCGGCGCCGTGCCGTTCCACATGTGGACGCCGGACGTCTACCAGGGTGCGCCGACGCCCGTCACCGGCTTCATGGCGGCGTGCACGAAGGTCGCCGCCTTCGGCGCCCTGCTGCGCGTCGTGTACGGGATGCTCCCCACCATGGCGTGGGACCTCGAGGTGGTCCTGTGGGTCGTGGCGATCCTCACGATGGTGGTCGGGACCGTCGCGGCGCTCGTCCAGACGGACGTCAAGCGGCTGCTCGCGTACTCGTCCATCGCGCACGCGGGCTTCGTGCTGACCGGCATCGTGGCCCTGGACGACGCGGGGATCACGGCGGTGCTGTTCTACCTGCTGGCGTACGGCGCGGCCACGGTCGGTGCCTTCGGCCTCATCACGCTCGTGCGTGAGCAGGGCACGGGCGACGACGACGTCCCGGCCGTGCTCGGGGAGGCCACACGCCTGTCGCAGTGGGCCGGCCTCGGCCGGCGGCACCCCGTCGCGGCCGTGACGTTCACGTTGTTCCTGCTGTCGTTCGCGGGCATCCCCCTGACGGCCGGGTTCGTCGGCAAGTTCGCCGTCTTCTCGGCGGCGGTCGAGGGTGGCGCGTGGCAGCTGGCCCTGGTGGGCGTGCTCGCGTCGGCCGCGGCGGCGTTCTTCTACGTGCGCATCATCGTGCTGATGTTCTTCACGGACCCGCAGGACCCCGCGGACGCCGCCCCGGGTGGCGAGGTGAGCGCCGTGTCCGTCGACGGGCCCGAGGGCGAGGCCGCGCTGCCGCTGGCGGCCGCCACCGCGCTCGCCGTCACGGAGCGGCCGTCGACCACCGTGGCCCCGGGCGAGGGCCTGACGGTCGTCGCGGTCGCGGTGTGCGCCGTCCTGACGGTCGTGCTCGGCGTCGCGCCGTCGCCCGTGCTCGACGCGATCGCGTCGGTGGCGGTGCTGCTGCCGTGACGTGGCGCGGACCGTGGGTGGGGTGCGAACCGGGATCCACCGGGCACGCCCCCGCCCCGGTTCCGCCCTGCGGCCGTCGGGCGGATAGGTTCGTCCCGTGACGACCGCTCTCGCCCTCCCGCTCCACGACGACGCCCTCGCCGGGCGACTGACAGGTCGCCTCCACCTCGTCGAGGAGCTGCTCCGTGACGCCGTCACGTACGCCGACCCCATCGCGCACGACGCGTCGAGCCACCTCGTCAACGCGGGCGGCAAGCGGCTGCGCCCGCTCCTGACGCTGCTGACCGCCGAGCTCGGCGACGGCAGCCGGCGTGAGGTCGTCGACGCGGCCGCGGTCGTGGAGCTCACGCACCTGGCCACGCTCTACCACGACGACGTCATGGACTCGGCGCCGTTGCGCCGCGGTGCGCCGTCGGCGCACGAGGTGTGGGGCAACTCCGTCGCGATCCTCACCGGTGACCTGCTGTTCGCGCGGGCCTCGTCCATCGTCTCCGGCCTGGGGCCGGAGGCCGTGCGGATCCAGGCCCAGACGTTCGAGCGGCTGTGCCTGGGTCAGCTGCACGAGACGGTCGGCCCGCGGCCGGGCGAGGACCCGGTCGCGCACTACCTGCAGGTGCTGGCCGACAAGACGGCCTCGCTCATCGCCACGTCCGCTCGGTTCGGCGCCATGTTCGCCGGCTGCCGTCCGGACGTGGTGCAGACGGTCACGCAGTTCGGCGAGACCATCGGCGTCGCGTTCCAGCTGGCCGACGACGTCATCGACCTCACGTCCGACGGCACCGTGACCGGCAAGACGCCGGGCACGGACCTGCGCGAGGGCGTCCCGACGATGCCGGCGCTGCTGCTGCGCTCGCGCGCGGCGTCGGCCCCGGCGGGGTCCGCGGACCGTGACGTGCTCGCGCTGCTCGACGCCGACCTGTCCGACGACGCGGACCTCTCCGCCGCCGTCGCCGCGCTGCGCGAGCACGAGGTGGTGTCCCAGACGCGCCGTCGCGCCGTCGACCTCGCCCGTCAGGCCGTCACCGAGCTGGCGCCGCTGCCGGCCGGGCCCGTCAAGGACGCCCTCGTGGCGTTCGCCGACGCGCTCGTCGACCGGGCGTCGTGACCCGGGAGCGGTGATGGCCGGGCGCGTCCAGCTGCGGTCCGGCGTCGCCACCGACCAGGCCGCCCGGGAGACCAACGAGGACACCGCCTGGGCCGCCGACGGGCTGTTCGTCGTCGCCGACGGCATGGGTGGGCACGAGGCCGGCGAGGTCGCCTCGCAGCTCGCCGTCGAGGTCGTGCGCGAGCTGGCCGGGACGTCGCCGTCGCTCGACGACGTGACCCGCGTGGTGCAGGACGCGCACCGCCGGGTGCGGGACCTGCCCGCCGAGGGCGAGCGCCGGCCGGGCACCACGCTGAGCGGCGTGGTCGTGACCCAGCACGCCGGGGTGCCCTGCTGGCTGGTGCTCAACGTGGGCGACTCACGGACGTACCGCATGGTCGGTGGCGTGCTCGAGCAGCTCTCCCGGGACCACTCGGAGGTCGCCGAGCTGGTCGAGCAGGGGCTGGTGGCCGTCGAGGACGCGCCGCGCCACCCCCGCCGCCACGTCGTGACCCGTGTCCTCGGCGGGGCGGCGTCGCGTGTCGAGCCCGACCTGCGGATGTTCCCGGTCAGCGCGGGTGACCGCATGGTGGTGTGCTCCGACGGCCTCACCGACACGCTGCCCGACGCGCGCGTCCAGGCGGTGCTGCGCGCGGAGCGTCACCCGGCCGCCGCCGCAGCCCGCCTCGTCCGGGAGGCGTTGGGCGCGGGCGCGCAGGACAACGTCACGGTCGTCGTGGTGGACGCGGTCGGCCTCACCCCCTCACCTGGGCCGGAGGGCGCGGCGGACGTGGCACGATGACCGCGCCCCCAACCCCTGAGGAGCGTCCGTGAGCACCCGAGCCTCGGCACCACGCTGCGCGTCGTGCGGCATGCCCCTCGCGCCCGACGCGGAGGCGTGCGCCGTCTGCGGGGCCCGCGTCCCGTTGATCGCGCGGTCCGCGCCGGACGAGGAGTCGGGCGCCGACGAGCCGCTGCGCCCGGACGGTCCGGCGGTGTCCGTCGCGGGGGCGCCGGGCGGTCACGGTCCGGCCCCGGTCCCGACCTTCCCTGGACCCTTCCCCGCGCCCCTCCCGGCGTCCGCCGACGTGCCCGGTCCCCCCACCGACGCCCAGCCGGTCGCCCTGCCCGGCGTGGCCG
>JAEWEJ010000201.1 GCA_023389455.1 Actinomycetes bacterium
TGTGACTTTCGGCGCTAAATGGCGGGGTTCTGCCGCCGCAGCGTGGCGGGACAGTCAGGTGGCGCCGGGAGTGATGGGTCGCAGGACATCCTCGACCTCGTCGTGTCCCTTCCCGGGCCCGATCTCGGCGCGCTGGTGCTGGCACCACTCCAGGGGCGTGCTGCCAAATCTCGTGTCGCGGCGCGTGGGGTCTGCGCCGTGATGGAGCAGGCGGGTAACGCTGTCGGCTCGGCCGGAGAAGGCGGCCTCGTGCAGGGCGGTGGATCCGTCCCGGTCGACCCCATCTACGGGCGTGGACGCTGCGATGAGCTGATCGATCACGTTCAGCCGGCCGTGTGCCGCGGCAGTCCGCAGGGCCGCGACGCGATCCTCTTCACAGGTCTCGGAGCTCAGGGCGCCGGTGACGTCACCAGCAGCCGCAGCCTGAACCAGGTCCTGCGCTCCGGCGGCGAGTAGGACGTCCACGACGTCGGTCATGCCGAAGACGACAGCGTGTCGGAGGGCGGTCCCTCCTGGGACGCCACCGGCGGTGGGCGACGCGGTCGCGTCCAGGTCCGCTCCAGCCTCGACGAGGACCCGCGCGACCTCCGCGTCGCCGTAGCTGGCGGCGGTCATCAAGGGCGTCTCGGCGTCCAGGGGATCGCCTTCGACCGGAGCGCCGGCGTCGAGGAGCGCGCGGGCGAGAGCAGCGGTGCCGGGGACGTCTCGCCAGGTGTCGCGCGTGGTGTCGAAGCGCATCATCGCCACGTAGCCCAGGGGGCTGGCTCCGTGCAGGTGGTCACACCACCCGGACATCCTCTGGACGGCCAGCTCGGGGTGCGCGGCGAGCAGGTCGACCAGCCGGGCGGCGTCGCCGCTGTCCAGGATGGCGCGTCGCTGGACCTCGAGCTTGAGCTTGGCCCAGTGGGGGAACCCGTACTCGCGGGCCACGGAGAGTTGCGCTGAGCTCAGGGCGAGCTGCTCGGATACGGAGCGGATCCGGGCGACGGCAGCTGGGTCACCGCGTTCGGCCGTCCGTAGAAGGTCCTTGGCCTGGCGCCGGAGCTGCTCGAGGTCGGCGCGCGCTGGCAGAAGGGGCATGACGTCTCCTTAGGAGCTGGCGGCCCGCGCTGCCAGGCAGAGGAGATCGTCGACGGGAGTGGTTCGTCGTGGTGCTGTGGAGGTGGACTCAGTCCTGTCCGCGGGCCCGGTGGCGCCCTCCGCGCCAGCACCGACTCTAAGCCCGCGGCCGCCTGTCAGTGGGTGGGGATGACGTGGCAGACGCCGTCCTCGGAGCAGGCCGCGGGGTTCAGGGTGGCTGCGCGGTCCCGGAGCCGGCGGACCTCCTCGCGCGTCGCCTCGAGCTCTGCGATGCGCTCGTCCAGGGCAGCGGCGTGTCGGTCGAGCAGCGCGGTGACGTGTCCGCAGGGCGGCCCTTGGTCTTCGCGGACCGTGATGATGGTGCGGATCTCGGCGAGGCTCAAGCCGGCACCCTGGGCGGCTCGGACGAAGCGGAGCCGCGCGAGCGATGTCTCGTCGTAGTCGCGGTAGCCCGACGCGGTCCGGGCCGGCTGCGGCAGCACCTGCGCCTGCTCGTAGAACCTCAAGGTCTTCGTCGTCATACCCGCCTGCTCGGCCAGCTCCCCGATCCTCATGGTCTCAAGGCTACGTCTTGACCTTGCCGTGCGGTGGAACGTTTACGGTCCGTCGATGGGCATGGAAGAGACGTGGGACCTGGTCGTCATCGGTAGCGGAGGGGCGGCGATGGCCGCGGGGATTGAGGCCCGGTCGCGCGGGAAGTCGGTCTTGCTGGTCGAGCACGGGGTGCTGGGTGGAACGTGCTTGAACGTGGGGTGCATCCCGAGCAAGAACCTGCTCGCGGCCGCGGGGCGCCGTCACCGGGCGCTCGTCAACCCGTTCCCCGGCCTCCCGACCGGCGCGGGGGGCGTCGACCTGGCGGCTCTGATGGCGCAGAAGCAGGAGCTGATCGACCGGCTCCGTCAGGCGAAGTACACCGACGTGGCCGAGGCGCACGGCTTCCCGGTCATGTACGGCCACGCGCGATTCGTCGACGAGCAGACGCTCGAGGTCGACGGTGAGCGAGTCGCCGGCGCGGCATACATCGTCGCGACAGGCTCGGCCGCTCACATCCCGGCCCTGCCAGGCATGGACACGATCGACCCGCTGACGAGCACCACCGCGATGGAGCTGCAGGACATCCCCTCCTCGATGGTGGTGCTCGGCGGTGGGTACGTCGGGCTCGAGCAGGCCCAGCTCTGGTCCCAGCTCGGTGTCGCGGTCACGCTCGTCGGCCGGCTCGCGCCTCACGCCGAGCCAGAGGTCGCGGACGTGCTGCGGACCGTGTTCGCCGACGACGGCATCACCGTCGTGGAGGAACGCGCGGTGGCGCTCGAGCGCACCGCCGACGGCGCCGTGCTGGTCCGGACCGAGCGCGGCGCGCAGCTGACCGGTCAGCGTCTGCTGGTGGCCACCGGGAGGCACGCGAACACCGACGACCTCGGGCTGGACGACGCCGGGGTGCACACCGACGACCGACGGTTCATCACGGTGGATGCGCACCAGCGCACGAGCAACCCGCGGATCTTCGCCGCCGGTGACGTCTCCGGCGCCCCGCAGTACGTCTACGTCGCTGCACAGACCGGTCACGCTGCAGCTGCCGGAGCCCTTGGCCGGCCCACCACCGTCGACTACCGCGGCCTGCCGTCGGTGACGTTCACGACCCCCCAGCTCGCCTCCGCGGGCCTGACCGAGCAGCAGGCACTGGCCGCCGGGCACGAGTGCGACTCCCGGGTCTTGGATGCCCAGGACATCCCCCGATCGCTCGCCAACCGCGACACCCGCGGCACGCTCAAGGTCGTCGTCGACGCCCACACCCGCAAGATCCTCGGGGTCCACGCCGCCCTCGACGGCGCCGGCGACGTGATGCTCGCCGCGACCTACGCGATCAAGTTCGGGCTCACCGTCGACGACCTCGCCGACACCTGGGCGCCCTACCTGACCATGAGCGAGGCGTTGCGCATCTGCGCCGGCCTCTTCCGCAGCGACATGCCAACGAGCTGCTGCGCGTGAACGGCAGCGGCTGACCGGTTCCGCGCGGCCCGTGTCCCACTTCCTTGGAAGTGGAACAGGCGGGGAGCCCGCAGTTCGTGCGGAGACCGTGTGGTCTTGGCGTTCAGGTGGCGGGGCCTTGTCGGTGTTCTGTGGCGGTCGGGTCAGCTGGCGCCGACAACCAGGGGGTGATCGCGGGTCTACCGCGAGATCTGCCAGCGCGGCCACGCGATG
>JAEWEJ010000218.1 GCA_023389455.1 Actinomycetes bacterium
ACCCCATGGGGGACGGCCCCACCCAGCCGCCGTCCACGGTCCGGCCCGGGGCGGGCAGGTCCGGCGGCTGGGGCACGGCCGGCTCCGCCGCGCGGTCGGGACTCAGGGCGTACGGGTCGGCCAGCAGGCGCCGCACCTGCGCGTCGCGTGCGGCCAGCTCCGCGAGCCCGCGGACGGACGCGACCGTCCCTCCGCTCACCCCGCCGCGGGCGGAGGCGACCAGGCGCACGTCGCGCAGGGTGCCGCCGCCGTCCGCGGACACGCGCCGGTGCAGGACCAGGACGGCCAGGTCCGACGGCACCGCGTCGTACCCGCACGCGTGGAGGATCCGGGCGCCGGTGGCACGCGCCACCTCGTCGAACGCGTCGGCGGCCCGCCGCACGAACGGCACCTCGCCCGTGAGGTCCGCGTAGTGCGTCCCCGCGCGGGCGCACGCCTCGACGACGGGCAGCCCGTGGCGCAGGTACGGCCCGACCGTGCTCACCAGGACGCGCGTGCTGCGGGCCAGCGCGAGCAGCGACGCGTCGTCGCCGGTGTCCGCCGCGAGCAGCGGCCAGTCGCGCGCGGTACCCGGCAGGCCGTCGCGCACGTGGGCGAGCCGGTCGGCGGACCGCCCCGCGAGGGCGATGCGGGTGCCCTGCGGTGCGTGCCGGGCGAGGTGCTCGGCGACGAGGGCGCCGGCGAACCCGGTGGCACCGAGGAGGACGACGTCGTGGTCCCGCCCGGTGCCGGTCATGCGGCCAGGCTCGCGGGGCGCGGGCGGGTGCGCAACCGCGGCGTCAGGACGGCGCGTGCAGGACCGTGAGGTCCGGTCCCGAGGTCCCCAGCGCCACCACCCCGGCCGTGACGAGCCCGTGGCGCCGGTAGAAGGGCAGGTTGCGGCGGTCGGTCGTGCCGAGCCAGGCCGTGCCGCCCGAAGGGCCGGTCGCCTCCAGGCCGTGGCGCAGCAGCCGCCCCCCGAGGCCGCGCCCCTGGTGGTCCGGGTGCACCGCGAGGTAGTGGAGATAGGGACCCGGAGCGGCCGGCGCGAGGTCCGACGCGCGGGCCAGCGCGCCGAGCACCTGCGCCGCGCGCTGTGCGCCGACCAGGGCCTGCAGCACGCCCGTGGGACGGGGGAGCGTGGCCGCGACGCGCGCGCCCGTGGGCTGCGGGGTGACGGCGTGCGTGGTGGTGCCCGGCGTGCCGTGCGCACCGGGCAGCCGCCAGGCCGCCAGCGCGACGGGCTCGTCGTCGACCGTCAGCACGTCGACGCGGCCGGCCGCCACGTACCGGTCGATGGACGGGCCCAGCCAGGCGGCGCAGGCGTCCGCGCGGGTCGCGTCGTCGGGCAGGACCCAGCGCATCAGGGGGTTGTCGCGGTACGCGAGCGCGCAGACCGTGCGCAGGTCCGGTGCGTCGGAGGGGGTCGCCGGCCGGATCGTCGCCATCACCGCACGCTAGCGGCCCGCCGCCGGGAAGGCCGCGGGTCCGTGACGTAGGTTGGCGTCCGTGAGCATCGCGGTCTGCCCGGGGTCGTTCGACCCGATCACGCTCGGTCACGTCGACGTCGTGCGACGTGCCCGGACGATGTTCGACGACGTCGTGGTGGCGGTCGCGCACAACTCGTCCAAGCGGTCGCTGCTGACGCCCGACGAGCGCGTGCGCCTCGCTGAGGACGCCCTGGCGGGCCTGGACGGCGTGCGGGTCGTGGCCACCGACGGGCTGCTGGTCGACCTGGTGCGCGACCTCGGTGCACGTGCCGTCGTCAAGGGGCTGCGCAGCGGCGCCGACCTGGACGCGGAGCTCGCGATGGCGCTGATGAACCGGCACCTGTCGGGTGTCGAGACGGTCTTCGTCCTCGGTGACCCCGGGTGGGCGCACGTCGCGTCGTCCCTGGTCAAGGACGTGGCCCGGCACGGCGGACGGATCGACGACATGGTGACGCCCGCGGTGGCGGCGGCCGTGCGTCAGGCACTGGCGCCCGCGTCGACGGGTGGGGGAGAGGACGGACGATGACGGAGCACGTGGACGACACCGAGGAGCGCACGGAGGGTGTCGCGGGCGTCCTCGACGCGATCGAGGAGGCCGTGGCGCAGGCGCGCGCGATGCCGATGTCCTCGTCGGTGCTGGTCAACCGCGCGGAGCTGCTCGAGCTCGTCGACCAGGTGCGCGCGGCGCTGCCGGACCAGCTCTACCGGGCGGACGAGGTGCTCGCGGACGCGGACGCCGCCCGCGCGGCGGCGCAGGCGGAGGCCGACGCGGTGCTCGCCCGGGCGCGCTCCCGCGCCGCGCAGCTCGTCGACCAGGAGGCCGTCGTGGCGGCCGCGCAGGAGCGTGCGGCGCAGATCGTCGCGGACGCGCAGGAGACGGCCCAGGCGCTGCGCCGGGACGCCGACGACTACTGTGACCGCCGGCTCGCCGACTTCGAGATCGACCTCGGCAAGGTGCTGTCCCAGGTGCAGGCCGGACGTGCGAAGCTCGCCGGCCGGCTGGCGCCGGGGGAGGACGCCTAGTCCCGTCTCCGACCGGCAGGCCCTCGTCGCGGGGCCGGCGCCGGTCGGCGTCGTGGTTTGGGCGAGCGTCCGACGTGACGTAGAGTTGACGGTTGGTCCTGCCTGTCATGGCGTGGGCCGAGCCGTCATTGCCATCAACACGGTGCTGCGCGCCCGCGCGCGGCACCACCTGGAACGAGGGGACCGGACCGTGCGCCCAGCCCACCTCGATCCCCGTTCGCCGTTCGTGCTCGAGACGCACGAGCTCGGCCGACGTCCGGGATCGATGCGGACCGTGCAGCGGACCGTCGCGGCACCCGACGAGCTCGGCAGTGGCATGATCGGCATCCCCGCCGGGAGCGACCTCGAGCTGGATCTGCGGCTCGAGGCGGTCATGGAGGGGGTCCTGGTCTCCGGATCGATCCACGGCGAAGCCGTCGGGGAGTGCGTGAGGTGCCTGGAGCGCGTCGTCGAGCCTCTCGACGTCACGGTGCAGGAGCTGTACGTCTACCCTGAGCGTGCCGAGGCCGCGGTCCAGAGCGGGGACGACGAGGACGAGGACGTGCGTGAGCTGGAGGGCGACCTGGTCGACCTCGAGCCCGCGCTGCGGGACGTGGTCGTGCCCGCGCTGCCCTTCCGGCCCCTGTGCCGGCCGGACTGCCCGGGCCTGTGCCCGCAGTGCGGGGAGCGGCTCGCGGACGACCCGGACCACACGCACGACATGATCGACCCCCGGTGGGCCGCCCTGGGCGGGCTGCTGGGTCCTGACGACGAGAAGAGAGAGAGCTGACCGTGGCGGTTCCGAAGCGCAAGATGTCGCGCAGCAACACCCGTGCGCGTCGGTCGCAGTGGAAGACCACTGCCACGACGCTCACCACCTGCCCCCAGTG
>JAEWEJ010000254.1 GCA_023389455.1 Actinomycetes bacterium
CTGCTGGGTCTCGGCCAGCCCGATCTCCCACGGCGTGCCCGCGTGCTTGAGCGACGTCAGCGGGCTCGCGCCCGTGCCGCCGTCGTGGCCCGAGATGAGCACGACGTCGGAGTGCGCCTTGGCGACACCCGCGGCGACCGTCCCCACACCGAACTCGCTGACGAGCTTGGTGTGGATGCGCGCCGACGGGTTGGCGTTCTTGGCGTCGTGGATGAGCTGCGCGAGGTCCTCGATCGAGTAGATGTCGTGGTGCGGCGGCGGCGAGATGAGGCCGACGCCCGGCGTCGAGTGCCGGGTCCTGGCGACCCACGGGTACACCTTGTGCCCGGGCAGCTGCCCGCCCTCGCCGGGCTTGGCGCCCTGCGCGAGCTTGATCTGGATGTCGTCGGCGTTCGTCAGGTACTCGCTGGTGACGCCGAAGCGGCCCGACGCGATCTGCTTGATCGCCGAGCGGCGGCGCGGGTCGTGCAGCCGCTCGGGGTCCTCGCCGCCCTCACCGGTGTTCGACTTCGCACCGATCTGGTTCATCGCGATCGCGAGGGTCTCGTGTGCCTCGGCGGAGATCGACCCGTACGACATCGCACCGGTGTTGAACCGCTTGACGATCTCGCTGACCGGCTCGACCTCGTCGATCGGGACCGGCGGGCGCACGCCCTCCTTGAACCGCAGGAGCCCGCGCAGCGTCATCAGCCGCTCGGCCTGCGAGTCCACCCGGGAGGTGTACTCGCGGAACACGTCCATCTGTCGCGTGCGGGTCGAGTGCTGCAGCCGGAAGACCGTCTCGGGGTCGAACAGGTGCTCCTCGCCGCCCCGGCGCCACTGGTACTCGCCGCCCACCGCGAGGCGCTGGTGCGGCTGACGGTTGCCGCTCGCCGGGTACGCGTCGGCGTGGCGCGCCGCCACCTCGGCGGCGATCACGTCGAGCCCGATGCCGCCGAGGCGGCTGGTCGTGCCCGTGAAGTACCGGTCGACGAGCGCGTTCGACAACCCGATGGCCTCGAAGACCTGCGCGCCGCGGTACGACGCGATCGTCGAGATGCCCATCTTCGACATGACCTTCAGGACGCCCTTGCCGAGCGCCTTGATGAGGTTCGCGACCGCCTTGTCGGGCGTGACGCCCGGCAGGTACCCGCCGCGCGCCAGGTCCTCGACGCTCTCCATCGCCAGGTACGGGTTCACCGCGGCGGCGCCGAACCCGATGAGCAGCGCGACGTGGTGCACCTCGCGCACGTCGCCGGCCTCGACGACGAGCGAGATCTGCGTCCGGGTGTGCCGGCGCAGCGTGTGGTGGTGCACCGCGGAGAGCAGCAGCAGCGACGGGATCGGGGCCAGGTCGGCGTCGGAGTTCCGGTCGGACAGCACGAGGAAGCTCACACCGTCGGCGACCGCACGGTCGACCTCCGCGAAGATCTCCTCGAGTCGCTGCTCGAGCGCCGCCCCGCCGCCGTCGACCTTGTACAGGCCGCGGATCGTCGTCGCCCGGAAGCCGAGATTCGGCTGCTTGGCCACGTGCACGATCTTGGCGAGCTGGTCGTTGTCGATGACCGGGAAGGGCAGCATGATCTTGCGCGCGTGCTCGGGCCCGTCGACCAGCAGGTTCGGCTCCGGCCCGATCGCCCCGCCGATCGAGGTCACCAGCTCCTCGCGGATGGCGTCCAGCGGCGGGTTGGTGACCTGCGCGAACATCTGGGTGAAGTAGTCGAAGAGCAGACGCGGCCGCTTCGAGAGCACCGCGACCGGCGTGTCCGAGCCCATGGCACCCAGCGGCTCGGCACCGGCGGCGGCCATCGGCGCCAGGAGGATCTTCAGCTCCTCCTCCGTGTAGCCGAACGCCCGCTGCCGTCGCCGCACGGACGCCGCGGAGTGCGCGACGTGCTCACGGTCCGGCAGCTGCGACAGGTGGACGGCGTTCTCCTGCACCCACTGGGCGTAGGGCCGCTGCGCCGCCAGCTGGGCCATGACCTCGACGTCGGCGACGATCCGGCCCTGGCCGGTGTCGACCAGGAAGAACAGACCGGGCTCCAGGCGCCCCTTGGCGACGATGGACGCCGGGTCGATGTCCAGCACGCCGGCCTCGGACGCGCAGACGACCAGACCGTCCTCGGTCACCCAGTACCGGCCCGGGCGCAGGCCGTTGCGGTCCTGCACCGCACCGATGAGGGTGCCGTCGGTGAAGGTCATCGCGGCCGGCCCGTCCCACGGCTCCATGAGCGTGGAGTGGTACTCGAAGAACGCACGCGTGGCGGGATCCATCTGCGCGTGGTTCTCCCACGGCTCGGGGATCATCATCATGACCGCGTGCGGCAGCGACCGACCCGACAGGTGCAGCAGCTCGAGGACCTCGTCGAAGCTGCCGGAGTCCGACCCGCCCGGCGTGCAGACCGGCAACAGCGGCTCCAGGTCGCCCAGCAGGTCGGACTGCAGCATGCCCTCGCGCGCCGCCATCCAGTTGCGGTTGCCGCGCACCGTGTTGATCTCGCCGTTGTGGGCGATCATCCGGAACGGCTGCGCCAGCGGCCACGAGGGGAACGTGTTGGTGGAGAAGCGCGAGTGGACCAGCGCGATCTCCGAGGCGTACCGCGGGTCGGACAGGTCCGCGAAGAAGGGCTCCAGCTGCCCGGTGGTCAGCATGCCCTTGTACGTGATCGTCCGCGCGGACAGCGAGGCGAAGTACACGCCGTGCTCACGCTCGGCGCGCTTGCGCAGCCGGTACGCCCGGCGGTCCAGCGCGATCCCCGAGAGCTCGCGCGACGGGTCGGCGACGACGAGCTGGCGGAACACCGGCATCGACGCGCGGGCCGTGGGCCCGACGAGGTCGGCCGTCACGACGACGTCGCGCCAGGCCAGGACCTCGAGCTTCTCCTCCGCGGCCACGGCCTCGACGGCGGCCACCGCGTGGGCGCGCTCCGCGTCGTCGACCGGCAGGAACGCCATGCCGATCGCGTAGTACCCGGCGGCGGGCAGCTCCGCGTCGACGACGTCCCGCAGGAAGGCGTCCGGGATCTGGGTGAGGATGCCGGCGCCGTCGCCGCTGTCCTCCTCAGCGCCCACCGCACCGCGGTGGTCCAGGTTGAGCAGCGCCGTCAGGCCGGCGTCGACGATGTCACGACCGGGCGTGCCCCGCAGCGTCGCGACGAACGCGAAACCGCACGCGTCGTGCTCGGCGGCAGGGTCGTAGAGGGCGTGCCGGGATGGCGCCACGGCGGCGCCGGAACTCACGGGCGACGTCGACATCAGCACCGTCCTCACAGTCCCCGGACGAGCCGGGGAGTCGCACGAACAAGGGGGGTACCGGGACGCCGTCGGCCCGTGCAGCAGTGAGGCGACGATACCGCCCGCCCGTACGTCGGGCTGACCGCGTCGGACGACATCGCGTCCGCCGCGCCCGTTGTCACCGGGTGCCGTGGGGGATGTCCGCCTCGTCGTCCTGCGTCAGGAGGGGTGTCAGCAGGAGGGTCGTGTCGCGTCCAGGATGCCGACGCCCGACCACCACGAACGCTACCAGCGCGCCGAGGCCCACCACGATCGACGTCCAGACGTTGAGTCGCAGACCCAGCACCGTCTCGGCCGGGTCGATGCGCAGCAGCTCGATCCAGAGGCGTCCTGCGGTGTAGAGCACCACATACAGCCAGAAGACCCGCCCGTGGCCGAGGCGCAGCCTGCGGTCCAGGTAGACGAGCAGGGCCGCCGCGGCGACATTCCAGAGCAGCTCGTACAGGAACGTCGGGTGGAACAGGGTGCCGTGGTCGTACCCGGCCGGCAGGTGCGCGTCGTCGATGCGCAGGCCCCACGGCAGCGTCGTCGGGCCGCCGAACAGCTCCTGGTTGAACCAGTTGCCGAGGCGTCCGATGCCCTGCGCGACCAGGAGGCCGGGCGCGAGCGCGTCCGCGAAGGGTGCGAGCCGCACACCGTGGCGGCGGCAGCCGATCCAGGCGCCGACCGCACCGAACGCGACGGCGCCCCAGATCCCGAGCCCGCCCTCCCAGATCGCGAACGCCTTCCACGGGTCGCCGTCCGGGCCGAAGTACGCGTCGGGCGAGCTGATGACGTGGTAGATCCGCCCGCCGACGATCCCGAACGGGACCGCCCAGTACACGATGTCCAGGACCGTGTCGGGATCGCCGCCGCGTGCCTTCCAGCGACGCTGCGTCATGACCGTCGCCACGACGATGCCCAGCAGGATCGCGATGGCGTAGGCGCGCAGCGGGAACGGTCCCAGGTGCCACACGCTCTGCGAGGGGCTCGGGATCGCCAGCGGCACCAAGGTCATCGAGGCGCCCGGTGCGCTGAGCGCACCCCGCCGGCGAGACCGTCGACGACGGATGCCAGGGCGTCCAGGCCCGTCGCCTCGTCCGGCGCGTCGAGCAGCGCCCGCACGAGCGCGGAGCCGACGATGACGCCGTCCGCGTAGCCCGCGACCTGTGCGGCCTGCTCGGGGCGTGAGACACCCAGGCCCACGCAGACCCGTCGGGCGCCCGCGGCACGGGTGTCGGCCACGAGCTGCTCGGCGCGCTCGCCGACCGTCGCACGCTCGCCCGTCACGCCCATGGTGGACGCGGCGTACACGAACCCGCGGCTCGCGGCCACGGTCGAGGCGAGCCGCTCCGGCGTCGAGCTGGGGGCCACGAGGAACACGCGGTCCAGACCGTGCTCGTCGGCGGCGGCGATCCAGTCCGCCCCCTCGTCCGGGATGAGGTCCGGCGTGATGAGTCCCGCGCCACCGGCGGCGGCGAGGTCCCGGGCGTACGCATCGACGCCGTACCGCAGCACGAGGTTCCAGTACGTCATCACGAGCACCGGGGCGCCCGTGGACGCGACCTCCTCGACGACCCGCAGCGTGTCGCTCACGCGGGTGCCGTTGGCCAGGGCCCGGTTCGCCGCGGCCTGGATCACCGGGCCGTCCATGACGGGGTCGGTGTAGGGCATGCCCAGCTCGACGACGTCGACGCCGGCATCCACCATCGTGCGCGCGGCGCGCGCCGAGCCGGGGACCGAGGGGAAGCCGACGGGCAGGTAGCCGATCAGCGCGGCGCGGGGCGGCTCCCCTGCGGCCAGCTCGTCGAGACGTGCCCCGGTGGCGGACCGGACGTCCGTCGTGCTCACAGCTGCTCCCCCTCGTCGGCCTTGACCACGGGCTCGGGCTCGATCAGCCCGAACCAGGCCGCGGCGGTGGCCACGTCCTTGTCCCCCCGGCCCGAGAGGTTCACCAGGATCACCGGCGGACGACCGTCCGTCGACCAGCCCGCGGCCTCACGGCCGAGCTGCATGGCACCGGCGAGGGCGTGCGCCGACTCGATGGCCGGGATGATGCCCTCGGTGCGGCACAGCAGGCGGAACGCCTCCATCGCCTCGTCGTCCGTCACGGGGCGGTACTGGGCGCGGCCCGTGTCGTGCAGCCACGCGTGCTCCGGCCCCACGCTGGGGTAGTCCAGCCCCGCCGAGACCGAGTGGCTCGGCAGGGTCTGGCCGTCCTCGTCCTGCAGCAGGTAGCTGCGCGCGCCGTGCAGCACACCCGGCGCCCCGCCCGAGAACCGCGCGGAGTGGCGGCCGGACGAGATGCCCGCACCCCCGGCCTCGAACCCGAACAGCCGGACCTGCGGCTCGTCGAGGAAGGCGTTGAAGATGCCCATGGCGTTGGAGCCGCCGCCGACGCACGCGACCACGGCGTCCGGCAGCGCCCCCGTCTCCTCGAGGAGCTGCGCGCGCGCCTCCTCGCCGATGATCTTGTGGAAGTCGCGGACCATCTCGGGGAACGGGTGCGGCCCCGTCACGGTGCCCAGCAGGTAGTGCGTCGTCTCGACGTTGGCGACCCAGTCCCGCAGAGCCTCGTTGATCGCGTCCTTCAGCGTCCGCGACCCGATCGTCACGGGCACCACGGTCGCGCCGAGCAGCTCCATGCGCGCGACGTTGAGCGCCTGGCGCTGCGTGTCCTCCTCGCCCATGTACACCGTGCACTCGAGGTCGAGCAGCGCGGCGGCGGTCGCCGTGGCCACACCGTGCTGACCGGCGCCGGTCTCCGCGATCACGCGGCGCTTGCCCATGCGCTTGACCAGCAGGGCCTGGCCCAGCACGTTGTTGATCTTGTGCGACCCGGTGTGGTTGAGGTCCTCACGCTTGAGGAAGACCCGGACGCCCTCCCCCACGTGGCGGGCGAACCGCGGCACCTCCGTCAGCGGGCTCGGACGACCCGTGTACGTGCGGTGCAGCCGCCCCAGCTCGTCGGAGAACGCCGGGTCGGCCAGCGCCTTGTGGTAGGCGGTCTCCAGCTCGTCCAGGGCCGCGATCAGCGCCTCCGGCACGAAGCGGCCCCCGAAGTCCCCGAAGTACGGGCCCTCGTGCGTCGCGAGCGGACCGCCGCCGAGCAGGACGTCCCGCATGCTCGGTCGTGCGCCGTCGCGCCCGGTCGACGTGCTCACTGCCGCACCGCCCGCAGCGCGGGGTGCGCGCCCGCGGCGACCAGGTCGGCCACCGACTGGCGCGGCGCGTCGTCGGTCACGAGCGCCTCGCCCACCAGGACGGCGTCGGCGCCCGCACGGGCGTAGTCCATGACGTCGTGCGGACCGCGCACGCCGGACTCCGCGATCTTCACGACGTCCGACGGGATCGCCGGGGCGACACGGGAGAAGGTCGTCCGGTCCACCTCCAGCGAGCGCAGGTCGCGGGCGTTGACGCCGATGACCCGGGCGCCGGCGTCGACCGCGCGGGCGACCTCCTCGGTGTCGTGCACCTCGACCAGCGCGGTCATGCCCAGGGAGTGGACCCGCTCGACCAGCGACTCGAGCACGGTCTGCTCGAGCGCGGCCACGATCAGCAGCACGAGGTCGGCGCCGTGCGCCCGCGCCTCCCATACCTGGTAGGGGGACACCACGAAGTCCTTGCGGAGCACCGGCACGTCGACGCGCGCGCGCACGGCGTCCAGGTCGTCCAACGAGCCGTTGAACCGCCGCTGCTCGGTGAGCACCGAGATCGCGACGGCGCCGCCCTTCTCGTACTCGGCGGCCAGCGCCGCCGGGTCGGAGATCGCGGCGAGCGCGCCCTTGCTGGGGCTCGACCGCTTGACCTCGGCGATCACGGTGACGGCGTCCGGCACCTTCAACCTCGCGACGCACTGCAGCGCCGACTCGCGGCGCGCAGCCTGCTCCTTGAGCTCGCTCAGGGGCGTTGCGGCCTGGCGTGCGGCGAGGTCGACCCTGACCCCCGCGACGATGTCGTCCAGCACGGTCATCGACCGATCATCCCCTCTGCCCCGGTTGGTGCGGCAGGCACCGGTCCACTGCCATGGGCACCCGCCGACGAGCCATCGTAGACGCGACGCGCACCGGGTCGATCCACCGCCCGAGGCGTGGGACCGGCCCGGACGCCGTCCCCATGGCCCGGCGCCTGGTCACGGGCCTGGTCCGGCGCGTGGTGCGCCACGTGGTCCACCTGCCGGGGCACGACCGACCGGCCAGGAGCCGGGCGCGGCGGACGCGGCCCTACGGCGAGACGTCCATGAACGGGACGGCGAACCCCAGGAACACGAGCGGGAGCAGCGCCAGCAGCACGAAGCCCACCAGCACGAGCGCCCCCAGGCCCGTGGCCACCCAGCCCAGGACGATGCCCGCGGTCGCCATGCCCTCGTTGTTCGCCTCGCCGGCCGCGACGGCGCGCCGGGCGTTGTTGCCCAGGATCACCGCCGGGACACCCGTGAAGAACACGCACCCGAGCACGCCGAGCAGCCCGAGGACCAGCGACCAGACCGCGAGGTCGTTGCGCGGCAGGTTCGGTGCGGGGGCGTAGCCCGTGGCAGGCGCGTAGCCGGCCGGGGGTGCGTAGCCGGCCGGGGGTGCGTAGCCGGCCGGGGGT
>JAEWEJ010000269.1 GCA_023389455.1 Actinomycetes bacterium
GCCCCGGACCGTGCCGCCGGCGGCGGCGCGGTCCGCGGGTCCCGCCGGCCGTGCGGACCCGCACGCCGACCACCCCCGCACGACCGCGCGGCGCGTCTCAGTCGTCGGGGAACCACACGGCCTGACGCACACGCACGCGGCGTCCGTCGGGTGTCAGGGGCGTGCCCTCGGCGCGCAGGTGCGCCAGCGCGCGCTCCCGGTGGTGCGCGGGCGGGTCACCGGCTGCCGTCACGACGCGCCACCACGGCACGTCACCCCCCACCGCCATCGCGCGCCCGACCTGCCGCGGGCCGCCGCGCGCGGGCCCTCCGGCCGCCGTCCGGCGGTCCCCCAGCACCTCCGCGACCAGCCCGTACGTCATCACCCGGCCCGGGGGGATCACCGCGACCAGCGCGTGGACCTCCTCGACGTAGTCGTCCGGGTCGGGCCGACCGGCCGCACCCGCGGCGCCCCGACCCGCACCCGCGGCGCCCCCGCCCGCACCGGCGTGCGACCCGTCGAGCGCCTCGGGCCGAGCCACGTCAGCTCCGCCGCACGACCACGACCGCGCGGTCGTCGTCCTCGGCGGCGCGCACGCCGGCCAGCACCTCGTGCGCGCTGCCCGGCCGCGCGGCGACGACCGCCTCGACCACGCCGAGCAGCCGGTCGATCCCCTGGTCGACGTCGCGGCCCGGGGCCTCGATGAGCCCGTCGGTGTAGAGCACGACGACGTCGCCGGGCGCGAGCGCGCCGGTCACCGTCCCGGGCCGCATGTCCTCCAGGACGCCGAGCGCGACGCCGCCGCCCGTGTCGAGCACGTCGATCCGACCGGAGCCGGCGTGCAGCACCGCGGGCGGGGGGTGGCCCGCGCTCGCGACGCGGTACCGGCCCGTGCTCAGGTCGAGCGCCAGGTGCACGGCCGTGGCGAACCCCTCGTCCCAGCCCTGGTCGAGCAGGTACCGGTTCGCCGCCGGCAGGAACTCGTCGGCGGGCAGCGCGCCGAGCAGCCCGCCCAGCGCACCCTGCAGCTGCAGCGCGCGGACACCCGCGGCCTGCCCCTTGCCCGAGACGTCGACGAGCGCCACCTCGAAGGACCCGCCGCTGCGGTGCCCGACGACGAAGTCCCCGGAGAACGCGGCGCCGTGGGCGGAGCGCACCTCGGCGTCCGCCTGCCAGCGTCCGGGCAGTGCCGGCAGCCGTCCGCCGGCGCTCAGCCGGTCGCGCAGGTCGACGAGCATGAGCGCGCCGGGAGCCCCCTGCAGACCGAGCCGCTCGCGTTCGACGCCGAAGGTCACGACCGCGCCGCACCCGAGCACCAGCACGACGACCTGCCCCGGGTCGACCGCGCCCGCCGCGGTCAGGCCCGTGGTGAGCAGCACCACGGACGCGACCAGCACGAGCAGCGCGCGCCACCGCAGCACGTACGCGCCGACGAGCAGCAGCAGGAGCAGCCCCGACGGGGCGAACCACGCCGGCCGCCACAGGACGGCCGCGGTGTACAGGACGGCGGCCAGGCACAGCGCCGCGCCGACGAGCGTCTGCGGTCCCCCCGCCCACCCGGCCAGCACACGCCACAGCCAGCCGGTGGGGGCTGTGCGCGGCGGGGTCACGGGTCGAGCCTAGGCGGGCGCGCGTACGGCGCCGAGCAGGTGCGGTCGTGCGTCGCGCCGGGCAGGAAACACCGTGCACCGCGTGGTCCGACCGCGCAGGATGACCCCCATGAGCGCCCTTCCCCCCGGATACCGCACCGTCGCCGTACCGGCCGACCGGCTCGACGAGTTCCGCACCACCGACCAGCTCGGGTTCGCCGTGGTCCCCGACCCGGAGGTCGAGGCGTCGCTGCCGTTCCCGATCCCGCAGGACCGGATGATGGCGGTCGAAGGGCCGGACGGCACGTTCGCCGCGGTGCACGGGTCCTACGAGTTCGCGATGCCCGTGCCGGGCGGGGCCGTGCCCTGCGCGGGCCTGACCTGGGTCGCGGTCCGGCCCGACCAGCGCCGGCGCGGGCTGCTGCGCGCGATGATCGCCACCCACCTCGAGCGGTCGCTGGGACGCGGGGAGCCCGTGTCGGCGCTCTTCGCGGCGGAGGCCGCCATCTACGGCCGGTTCGGCTACGGCAGCGCGGCCGACGACGTCCGGCTGACGCTGCCGCGCGGGGCGGCCCTGCGTCCGGTGCCCGGGAGCCACGCGCTGACCGTCCACCTGGAGCGCGTCGACCCGGACCGCCACGCGGACCTCGTCGAGGACCTGGGACGGCGTGCCGGCGCGGGGCGACCCGGCTGGATGCCGCGCGGCGCGGCCCCGCTGCGCGTGCGGGCCGTGGCCGACCCGCCGGCCTGGCGCCAGGGCTTCGAGCCCCTGCTCATCGCGACGGTCCGTGACGGGCAGGAGGTGCGCGGCCTGGCGCTCCTCGCCCGCAAGGAGGCCTGGGGCGAGGCCGGGCCCGACTACACCGTGAAGGTCCGGCTGGCCGCCGCGCTCGACGCCGCGGCGACCCACCGCCTGTGGACGTTCCTGCTCGACCTCGACCTCACCACCCGGGTCGAGACGCCGATGCTCCCGGTCGACGACCCGCTGCTCCACCTGCTCGTGAACCCGCGCCCGGCGCAGCGGCGCACGTCCGACAACCTGTGGGTGCGACTGCTCGACCTGCCGGCCGCGCTGACCGCGCGGCGGTACGCGACCCCGCTGGACGTCGTGCTGGACGTGACGGACGAGCTGCTCCCCCGGAACGCCGGGCGCTGGCGCGTCGCCGTGGACGCCACGGGCGCCGCGGACGTCACGCGCACCACGGCCGACGCCGACGTGCGGCTCGACGTCCGGGAGCTCGGCGCCCTGTACCTCGGGGGCCGGTCGGCCACGGCGCTGGGATCCGCCGGGCTCCTCGCGGGCGACGCGCCCGCCCTGGACCGGGTGACCGCGGCCTTCGCGTCGTCGCGCGCGCCGGTGTGCCCCTGGATCTTCTGATCCGGGCGGGACGGGAGCCGGTCACGGATCGGTCACAACCGACATCAGGCCCTTGTCGAACTTAGTTCAGCTACTAAAGTTACGACTGGTCGGCCTGCATCCCTCCGCGGAGGTGGTCGCCGTGTGCACGACGACGTCCACACACCCCGAAGGGATCGACGATGAACCTTCCCCGCAGGCGATGGCCGCTGGCCGTCGCCGCCACCACCGCCGCCCTGACCCTCGCCGCGTGCTCGGGCGACCCGATCGACGCCCCCGCGGAGTCCCCCGACGTCGAGGGGCTCGCCGAGGCCCAGTCGCTCGTCTCCGAGTACCCGCGCGAGGAGACGGTCTTCACCAGCGGCGCGCAGTGGGGCCCGCCGTCCAGCTGGAACCCCATCCCGCAGTCGGGTGAGGCCACCGGCGTGCGCGGCCTGCTCTACGAGCCGCTGTTCTCGTTCGACCCCGCGACCCTCGAGCTCGAGCCGTGGCTCGCCGAGGGCGGCGAGTGGACCGACGCCGACACGTACGTCCTCACCCTGCGCGACGGCCTGACCTGGCAGGACGGCGAGGCGCTCGACGCCGAGGACGTCGTGTTCACGGTCGAGCTGGGCAAGGTCCCGGACGTGCGCTGGAGCAACCTGTGGACGTGGCTGTCGAGCGCCACGGCGACCGACGCGACGACGGTCACCTTCGAGTTCTCCGACCCCCGCTACCAGGAGTGGGACAACTTCCTCTACACGAACTCGGTGCTGCCGCAGCACATCGTGTCGACGTGGGCCGAGTCGGACTACAACTCCAACGCCAACGAGGACCCGGTCGGCTCCGGGGCGTTCCGCTACTCCACCCACGGCCAGGACCGCATGGTGTGGGAGCGCAACGACGACTGGTGGGGCACCGAAGCGCTCGGCCTGGAGTTCCCGATGAAGTACGTCGTGGACATCGTCAACCCGTCCAACGAGGTGGCACTCGGGCTGCTGCTGCAGGGCGGGCTGGACCTGAGCAACAACTTCCTGCCCGGCGTGCAGACGCTCGCGGACAGCGACCAGCTCGGGACGTACTTCGACGAGGCGCCGTACATGCTCTCGGCCAACACGGCCGTGCTGGTGCCGAACGCCACGCGCGCCCCCATGGACGACGCCGAGTTCCGCCGCGCGATGGCCTTCGCGATCGACGTCGACAAGATCGTCACCAACGCCTACGGCGGCATCGTGCAGAAGGCGCACCCCACGGGCCTGCTGCCCGCGTACTCCTCGCTGTACGACAAGGGCGTCGTCGACGAGCACGGGTTCGAGTACGACGCGGACGAGGCCGCCTCGATCCTGGCCGCCGCGGGGTACACGGACACCGACGGTGACGGGTTCGTCGAGACGCCCTCCGGCGAGAAGATCGAGCTCGACCTCATCGTCCCCGCCGGCTGGACGGACTGGATGGAGTCCGCCCGTGTCATCGCGGAGGACCTGCAGGCCGCCGGCATCGACGTCACGGCCGACTTCCCCGACTCCGGCGCCGTGGACGACGCCCGCTCCAGCGGCGACTTCGACCTGCTCATCAACAACTGGGCCGGCCTGAGCAACACGCCGTGGACGTACTACAACTACCTGTTCCACCAGCCGGTGCGTGACCTGCAGCTGGTCGGCAACTTCGGCCGCGTGCCCGACGCGGGCGCGTGGGCGCTCGTCGAGCAGCTCTCGCGCACGGCGAGCGACAGCCCCGACTACGCACGGATCATGGGTGAGCTGCAGGAGATCTCGCTCACGCAGATGCCGATGATCCCGCTCTGGTACAACGGCCTGTGGGCGCAGTACAACACGTCGACGTGGGAGAACTGGCCCACCGACGGCGGTGACTCGACCGCCTACCCCAGCACGTGGGGCGGCTTCTGGCAGATGGGTGGCCTGCGCACCCTGGCGGCGCTGCAGCCGGCCGGCTGACACGCACGGTCCTGCCCCGGGCACGCGTCGTCGCGCGCCCGGGGCGGGACCGACGTCCCCGCCCGCTCCGAGCCCCCTGGGACCGCCGTGCGCACCTACCTCGCCCGCAAGGCCACCATCTACGTCCTCACGTTCTTCGTCGCGGTCACGCTCAACTGGTTGATCCCGCGCCTCATGCCCGGGGACCCGGTGCAGCGCATGATCTCGCGCGCCGGCGTGCAACACCCCGAGTCCATCGGCCCGATGGTCGAGTACTACGAGCGGCTGTTCGGCCTCGACATGCCGGTGTGGCAGCAGTACCTCAACTACTGGGGCGCCCTGCTGCGGGGCGACCTGGGCGTGAGCATCTGGCTCTTCCCGTCCCCCGTCGAGGACGTCATCCTCCGGGCGGTGCCCTACACGCTCGGCCTCATGCTCCCCGCGATCCTGCTCAGCTGGGTCGTCGGCAACTGGATGGGCGCGGCCGCGGCGCGGCGCAAGGCGCTCGACAACACCGTGCTGCCCGCGTCCTACCTGCTGACCGCGACGCCCTACATGTGGCTCGCGATCCTCCTGGTGTGGGGCCTCGGCGTCGTCGCCGGGTGGTTCCCCGTGGCCGGTGGCTACGACTTCGGCAGACGCCCGACGATGTCGACGGCGTTCGTGCTCGACGTCCTGCACCACTGGTTCCTGCCGTTCCTGTCCCTCTTCCTCGTCTCGCTGGGCGGGTGGGCCATCGGCATGCGCAACCTCATCATCTACGAGCTGGAGTCGGACTACGCGAACTACCTCGCCGCCCTGGGTGCGCCGCAGCGCCTGATCCGGCGGTACGCCTTCCGCAACGGGCTCCTGCCGCAGATCACCGGTCTGGCGCTGCAGCTCGGCACCGTCATCGGCGGGGCGCTGGTCACCGAGGTCGTCTTCGCCTACCCGGGCCTGGGGTACCTGATCCTGCAGGCGGTCCAGAACGCCGACTACTTCCTGCTGCAGGGCGCCCTGCTGTTCGTGGTCGTCGGGGTGCTCGTGGCCAACTTCGTCATCGACCTCGTGTACGTCGTCGTCGACCCGCGCACGCGGACCGGACTGCAGGGAGCCACCGCATGACCGTGCCCAGCCCCGGACCCGCCACCACCGTGGCGGACGACGCACCCGACGCGGGTGCCGCCCTCGACGTCCCGGACGCCGGCGCCCGCCGCCTGCCCGGACGCCGCAACGAGGTCCTGTACTTTGCGCTGCGCAACCCGAAGGTCGTCGGCGCCGGTGTGGTCATCATCGGCCTCGCGCTGCTCGGGCTCGTGGGGCCGCTGTTCGCCGACCACGGACCCAACGACTACGCCGGGCCGACCATGCAGCCGCCGTCCGGGGAGTTCTGGTTCGGCACCACGATGTTCGGCCAGGACGTGTGGGTGCAGTTCGTCGCCGGGCTGCGCAGCACGTTCCTCGTCGGGGTCCTCGGCAGCGTCGTGGCCGGCGTCATCGGCATGACGATCGGGTTCGTCGCGGGCTTCCGCGGCGGCTGGGTCGACGAGCTGCTCAACATGCTGACGAACGTCGTGCTCGTCATCCCCGGGTTCGTCGTCCTCATCGTCATCAACACGTACCTCGGGGTGCGCAGCGTGCCCATGCAGGCCCTCTACATCGGCCTGTTCAGCTGGCCGTGGGTCGCCCGCGCCGTACGCGCGCAGACGTTCTCGCTGCGGGCCCGGGAGTTCGTCGACCTCGCGCGGCTGTCCGGCGTCCCCACGCGCACGATCATCGTCCGCGAGGTCGCGCCGAACATGTACTCGTACCTGTTCATGACGTTCGTGCTGCTCTTCGGCGGCGCCATCCTCACCGCCGCGTCGCTGGACTTCATCGGCCTGGGCCCCACGAACGCCGTGTCGCTGGGTCTGATGATGAACCAGGCCGTCCAGTGGAGCGCCCTGCACCTGGGCATGTGGTGGTGGTTCGTCCCGCCCGGCCTGGGGATCACCCTGCTGGTCGGGGCGCTGTACGTGATGAACGTCGGGCTCGACGAGGTGTTCAACCCCAAGCTGAGGGAGATGTGACATGAGCCTGCGGGTGGACGACCTGGCGGTGCACTACCGCACGACGCGCGGCGACGTGCAGGCCCTCGACGGCGTCACGTTCGAGATCGCCGACGGCGAGATCATGGGCGTGGCCGGCGAGTCGGGCTGCGGCAAGACGACGCTCGGCAAGGCGCTGATCCGGCTCGAGAACCGGATGAAGCACGTGCGCGGCACGGTGACGCTCGACGGCGAGAAGCTGCCGATCGCCGACGACCGCGCGATGAACCCCTACCGGTACCAGAAGGTCTCGCTGATCCCCCAGTACGCGATGTCGGCGATGAACCCGACGCGCAAGATCGGGCGGATGATCCGCGAGCTCGTCACCGCCAAGGGTGTGGCGTACGACGACGTGCGGCCCGAGCTGGAGCGTCGCCTGCGGCTCGTCGGGCTGGACGAGGAGATCCTCGGCCGGTACCCCATCGAGCTGTCCGGCGGCATGAAGCAGCGGGTCGTGCTGGTGCTCGCGACGCTGCTCGACCCGTCGCTGCTCATCGGCGACGAGGTGACGTCCGCGCTCGACGTGACCAGCCAGAAGGCGGTGGCCCGGGCGCTGGTGGAGTTCCGGGACCGGGAGTTCGTCCGGTCGGTCGTCGTGGTGACGCACGACATCTCGGTGCTCTACCAGATGGCCGACACCATCCTCGTGATGTACGCGGGCCGCCTGGCGGAGAAGGCGTCGGCGACCACCGTCATCGACCAGCCGCTGCACCCGTACACGAAGATGCTGGTCGGCGCGCTGCCGAAGGTCGGTGAGCGCTACGACGACCAGCGGCTGAGCGGGATCGTCGGGCGACCGCCCTCGCTGCTGGACCCACCGGCCGGGTGCCGGTTCCGGGCGCGCTGCCCGCTGGCGATGCCGAGGTGCGAGGAGCAGCCCCCGTTCCGCGAGGTGGCACCCGGCCACCAGGTCGCGTGCTGGGCGGTGGCGTGATGCTCGAGCTCGTCGACGTCCACAAGGTCTACCGGGTCGGCACGTTCGGCACCGGCACGGTGCACGCGGTGCGCGGCGTCTCGTTCGACGTCCGGCCGGGCGAGGTCGTCTCCCTCATCGGCGAGTCCGGGTCCGGCAAGTCCACGATCGGGCGGATGGTGCTGCGGCTGGCGAACGCCACGTCGGGCTCGATCACCTTCGACGGCACGGACGTCGTGTCGCTGCGCCACCGCGGCCTGCGCGACTACTACCGCCACGCGCAGGGCGTCTTCCAGGACCCGTTCTCGTCGTACAACCCGATCTTCAAGGTCGACCGGACGTTCGAGACCCTGCGGCGCTCGTACTTCCCGCAGGTCACCGGGGCGGCGTGGGACGAGCGCGTGGCCGAGGCCGTGCACTCCGTCGGCCTGGTCCCCGGCGAGGTGCTGGGCAAGTTCCCGCACCAGCTCTCGGGCGGCCAGCTCCAGCGCCTGCTCATCGCCCGCGCGCTGCTGCTGGACCTGCGGCTGCTCGTCGCCGACGAGATCATCTCGATGCTCGACGCGTCGACCCGTATCGACGTGCTCAACCTGCTCGGCGACCTCAAGGCCCGGGGCCTGGGGATCCTGTTCGTCACGCACGACCTGTCGCTCGGCAACTACGTGAGCGACAAGGTGGTGATCCTCCATCAGGGACGGGTCGTCGAGCGCGGTGCCACGGCGGCGGTGTTCGCCGACCCGATGCACCCGTACACGCGCACGCTGCTGGCCTCCGTGCCCCAGCTGGACCGCCGGTGGGAGGACGTGGAGGCGGAGGAGGAGCAGCGCGCCGCCGCCCTCGGCGACCGCTGCCTGTACCACCAGCACGCGGGCGCGGACGCGCCGGGCCTCGGGCTCGCGGAGGTCGCGCCCGACCACTTCGTCGGGTGCTTCCGGGACGCTGCCGACGCGGCCTGCCCGGGGGTCGGCACCCGCGTCGCGGGGTGAGCAGGGTACGTCGAGCACAGGGGTGTGAGCGGGGCAGGACGGTACGTCCTGCCCCGCTCGCACCTCGGGCTCGCACGTCGTCGACGACGACCAGCCGCCGGGTGCGGCGGCTCGGCGGGTCAGCCGCGTGCGGCCTCGTACGCGGCGAGCTGGTCGATCCGGCGCTGGTGGCGCGGGTCGTGGCTGAACGGCTCCGCGACGAACAGGTCGACGAGCTCGATCGCCTCGTCGACGGAGTGCTGCCGGGCGCCGATCGCCACGACGTTGGCGTCGTTGTGCTGGCGGCCGAGCCGTGCGGTGTCCGCGTTCCAGGCGAGCGCGGCCCGCACCCCGGTCACCTTGTTGGCGGCGATCTGCTCGCCGTTGCCCGAGCCCCCGATGACGACGCCCAGGGAGCCCGGGTCGGCCACGACGGCCTCCCCCGCGGCGAAGCAGAACGACGGGTAGTCGTCCTGGGCGTCGTACTCGAAGGCCCCGTGGTCGACGACCTCGTGGTCGGCGGCCCGCAGGTGCTCGACGAGCGCGACCTTCAGCTCGTACCCGGCATGGTCGGCGGCGACGTGGATGCGCATGTGCCCATCCTGCCGCAGCGCGGCACCCCCGACGTCACCGCGGACTTCGTAGGCTGTCCGTCATGACCCGCAGCGGACTCCCCCTGGACGACCTCGACCCGGCCGTCCGACCCCAGGACGACCTCGACGCGCACGTCAACGGACGCTGGGCGGCGTCCTACGTGATCCCGCCGGACCGCTCGATGGACGGCCCCTTCCGGGCGCTGTACGACGAGGCGGAGCGCCAGGTCCTCGACATCATCACGGACGCCGCGAAGGACGCCGGTGAGCACGAGGGCGTCGAGGCGAAGATCGGCGCGCTGTACGCCAGCTTCATGGACACCGACGCGGTGGCCGCCGCCGGCGTCGAGCCGCTGCGCGAGGACCTCGCGCTCGTCGACGGCGCGACGGACGTGGCCGACCTCACGACCGCCCTCGGCACCCTGCAGCGCACCGGTGCCGTGTCCGGCGTGGACCTGTACGTCGACAACGACGCCAAGGACCCCGACACCTACGTCGTGCACCTCGTGCAGGGCGGGCTCGGGCTGCCGGACGAGGCGTACTACCGCGAGGAGCAGCACGCGGAGGTCCGGGAGAAGTACCTGCCGCACGTCGCGCGGATGCTCCGGCTCGCCGCGCCCGCGTCCGGCGTCGTCGCGGCCGGCGACCCCGAGGACCTCGCGGCGCGCGTCGTCGCGCTCGAGGCGCGCCTGGCGTCGCACCACTGGGACGTCGTGAAGGACCGCGACGCCGAGCTGACCTACAACGCGCTGACGCTCGCCGAGCTCGCCGAGCGGGCGCCGGGCTTCGACTGGTACGCCTGGGCGGAGGCGCTGGGCGCCCCGGCCGGTGCGCTCGACCGGCTGGTCGTCCGGGAGCCGTCGTTCGCGGAGGGCTTCGCGACGCTGTGGGGCGAGGTGCCCCTGGCCGACTGGCAGGCGTGGGCCACGTACCACGTCGTGTCGTCGCGGGCGCCGTACCTGACGGACGAGCTCGTCGAGGCCAACTTCGACTTCTACGGGCGCACGCTGTCGGGCGCACCGCAGGTCCGGGACCGTTGGAAGCGCGGCGTGTCGCTGGTGCAGGGCGCGCTGGGCGAGGCCGTCGGCAAGGTGTACGTGGAGCGGCACTTCCCGCCGTCGCACAAGGAGCGCATGGACACGCTCGTGGCGCACCTCGTCGAGGCGTACCGCGAGTCGATCACGTCGCTGGAGTGGATGGGCGAGGACACCCGCCGCCGGGCGCTGGAGAAGCTCGACAAGTTCACGCCTAAGATCGGCTACCCGGCGCGGTGGCGCGACTACTCCGCCCTCGAGGTGCGCGCCGACGACCTGGTGGGCAACGTGCGCCGCTCGCACGCGTTCGAGCTGGACCGCGAGCTGCACAAGATCGGCCGGCCGATCGACCGCGACGAGTGGTTCATGACGCCGCAGACGGTCAACGCCTACTACAACCCGGGCATGAACGAGATCGTCTTCCCGGCCGCGATCCTGCAGCCGCCGTTCTTCGACGCCGAGGCGGACGACGCCGTCAACTACGGCGGCATCGGCGCGGTCATCGGGCACGAGATCGGCCACGGGTTCGACGACCAGGGCTCGAAGTACGACGGCGACGGCCGCCTGGTCGACTGGTGGACGGCCGAGGACCGCGCCGAGTTCGAGCGCCGCACCAAGTCCCTGGTGGACCAGTACGCGCAGTACTCGCCCCGCCAGCTCGGCGGCTCGCACAAGGTCAACGGCGAGCTGACGGTCGGCGAGAACATCGGCGACCTCGGCGGTCTGGCGATCGCGGTGCGCGCCTACGAGATCGCGCTCGGCCGCCCGCTGGCGGAGGCGCCGGTGCTCGACGGGCACACGGGCCTGCAGCGGCTGTTCATCGGCTGGGCGCACTCGTGGCGCACGAAGGGCCGCGACGAGGAGATCATCCGCCGCCTGGCCGTCGACCCGCACGCGCCCGACGAGTTCCGCTGCAACGGGGTCGTCCGGAACATCGACGAGTTCTACACGGCGTTCGACGTGCAGCCGACCGACGCGCTGTGGCTCGACCCCGAGAGCCGCGTCCGGATCTGGTGACGACCGTGCCGCCGTGCCCCACGGGGCACGGCGGCACGTCACCGGCGCACGGGCGCGTCACCGTCCGTCAGGGCAGGGCGGTCCACTGCGCGCGCGCCAGGCGGAACCCCGTGCCGGCCGCGTCCAGGCACGTCACGCCGTCCGTGCCCGACGCGCAGGTGTAGTCCCCGACCGTCTCGCGCGCGCCGTAGGCCAGCTCGCCCGGGTCCTGAGGCCGGGGCGGCACGCCGTCGTCCTCGCACGCGAAGCGGAACCCCTCGGCGTCCAGCCGCACGACGTGGCCCGTGGGCGCGTCGCACCCGGTGACCTGCGGTGCCGCGTAGGTGAAGTCGCCGATGGTGCACACGACACCCTCGGCGCTCATCTCGCACGCGATGTTGCCGCTCGGCAGCGTGAAGGCGACGACCTCGCCGCTCGCGGGTGCGTCCTCGGCGTCGCGGGACGCCTCGACGTCCCCCGTCGCCGTCGCGGCCGTGGACGGCGCCGGGTCGGCGCCGCCCCCGCCGGACCGCGTCGCGAGCAGCACGACCAGCAGCAGGACGAGCAGCACGTCGACGAGCAGGAACACCTGCATGCCGCGGCTCAGGCCCCGCAGCGGCCCGCCGCCGCTCACGCCGAGGGCGCGGGGTGGTCGAAGACCGGGCCCTGCGTACGCGTGCGCTTGAGCTCGTAGAAGCCCGGCACCGACGTCATCAGCGCCAGACCGTCGAGCAGCCGCCCGGCGTCCTCGCCACGCGGTGCGGGCGTGATGACGGGGCCGAAGAACCCGACGCCGTCGATCGCGACGACCGGGGTGCCGACCTCGTCGCCGACGAGGTCCATCGCGCGCTGGTGGGACGCCCGCAGCAGGTCGTCGACCTCGTCGGTCGCGGCCACGTCCGCGAGCGCGGCCGGCAGGCCCACCTCGGCGAGCGACTCCGCGATGATCGCCGCGGTGTCCGTGCGCCCACCCGGGTGGCGGCGGGTGCCCATGGCGTCGTACAGCGGCTTGAGGACCTCGTCGCCGTGGTCGCGCGCCGCGGCGACGAGCACCCGCACGGGGCCCCACGAGTCGGCCATGATCTCGCGGTACCGCTCGGGCAGGTCGCGGCCGTCGTTGAGCACCGACAGGCTCATGACGTGCCAGCGCACGTCCACGTCACGGACGCGCGCTGCCTCGTCCATCCAGCGTGAGGTCATCCAGGCCCACGGGCAGGCGGGGTCGAACCAGAAGTCCACGACGGGCACACCGAGCTCCTCTCGCTGACGGTCGTGCCCGAGTGTGCCCGTTCCGGGCGCACGACGCACATCCCGCCCTTCCGGCGACGCGCCGGGGCACCGTGGCATGATCGTCCGGTCGCTCACCTGCGACACGGCGGGCCTGCGCCCCGGCCGACCACGACCTCGTCGCCGCCGACCGGCAGGCCGCCGTCCACCACCGTGGCGACCGCCGCTGGACGATCGGAGATGCTCCGTGCCCGGAGAGAACCTCACCCGTGCCGAGGCGGCGGAGCGCGCCGCGCTCGTCCGCACCCACGCGTACGACGTCGAGCTCGACCTGACGACGGGCCCGACGACGTTCTCCTCGCGGTCGACGGTGCGGTTCTCTGCGACCCCGGGGTCGGGCACCTTCATCGACCTCATCGCGCCGACGGTGCACGAGGTCGTGCTCAACGGCCGGCACCTGGACCCGGCGGCCGTGGTGGCCGACTCGCGCATCGCGCTGGACGACCTCGCCGCGGAGAACGAGCTCACCGTCGTCGCGGACTGCGCGTACATGAACACCGGCGAGGGGCTGCACCGCTTCGTCGACCCGGTGGACGACGAGGTCTACCTGTACAGCCAGTTCGAGGTGGCCGACTCGCGCCGCGTGTTCGCGGTGTTCGAGCAGCCCGACCTCAAGGCGACCTTCACGTTCACCGTGACCGCGCCCGCCCACTGGACCGTGGTGTCCAACTACCCGCAGCTGGGCGAGCCGCAGCGCGTCGAGGGCGGCCGCAACCTCAACGGCGGGCGCGACGAGGGCACGGCCACGTGGCGGTTCGACACCACCCCGCCGATCTCGTCGTACATCACCGCCGTCGTCGCCGGGCCGTACCACGGTGAGCACGGCGAGCTGACGAGCAGCGACGGCCGGACGATCCCGCTGGGCGTGTACTGCCGGTCCTCGCTGGCCGAGCACCTCGACACGGACAACATCCTCGACATCACGCGGGCGGGCTTCGCGTTCTACGAGGAGCGGTTCGGCCACCCCTACCCGTTCGCCAAGTACGACCAGCTCTTCGTGCCGGAGTTCAACGCCGGGGCCATGGAGAACGCGGGCGCCGTCACGTTCCTCGAGTCGTACGTCTTCCGGTCCAAGGTGCCCGACGCGACCGTCGAGCGTCGCGCGGTGACGATCCTGCACGAGCTCGCGCACATGTGGTTCGGCGACCTGGTCACCATGCGCTGGTGGGACGACCTGTGGCTGAACGAGTCGTTCGCCGAGTACGCCTCGACCCTGGCGACGGCCGAGGCCACGCGGTGGACGAGCGCCTGGACGACGTTCTCGTCGCTCGAGAAGTCGTGGGCGTACCGCCAGGACCAGCTCCCCTCGACGCACCCGATCGTCGCGGACATGCGCGACCTGGAGGACGTCGAGGTCAACTTCGACGGCATCACGTACGCCAAGGGCGCCTCGGTGCTCAAGCAGCTGGTCGCGTGGGTCGGCCAGGACGAGTTCTTCGCGGGCGTGCGCTCGTACTTCGCGAAGCACGCGTGGGGCAACACCCAGCTGCGCGACCTGCTGACGGAGCTCGAGGCCACCAGCGGGCGCGACCTGTCGGCGTGGTCCGCGCTCTGGCTGGAGCAGGCCGGCGTCACGCTGCTGCGCCCGGACGTCGAGGTCGACGCCGACGGTGTCATCACGTCGTTCGCCGTGCTGCAGGAGGTCCCGGCCGAGCACCCCGTGCAGCGCCCGCACCGCCTCGCGGTCGGCGGCTACGACCTGGAGGGCGAGGGCGCCGACGCGCGCCTCGTGCGCTCGGTGCACGTCGAGCTCGACGTCGACGGACCGCGGACCGAGGTGCCCGAGCTCGTCGGGGTGCGGCGGCCCGCGCTGCTGCTGGTCAACGACGACGACCTCGCGTACGCCAAGGTGCGCCTCGATGCGCAGTCCCTCGCGACCTCGGTGGCGCACCTGGACAAGTTCACCGACTCGCTGCCCCGGACCCTGGTGTGGGGCGCCGCGTGGGACGCGACCCGCGACGGCGAGACCTCGGCGCGCGACTTCGTCGACCTCGTCCTCGGCAACGTCGCGCACGAGACCGACTCGTCGGTCGTCCTCGTGCTCCTGCGCCAGCTGACCACCGCGCTGGACCTGTACGTGGCGCCCGAGCACCGGCAGGCCACCGCCACGGCGGCGGCCGACCGGCTCCTGGAGCTCGCCGAGGCGGCCCCCGCGGGCTCGGACCAGCAGCTGCAGCTGCTCAAGGCGTTCGCCGCGCGGGCACGGACCGACGCCCAGCTCGACGTCGTCACCGAGGTGCTCGACGGCCGGCGCACTCTCGAGGGCCTGTCGGTCGACACCGACCTGCGCTGGGAGCTGCTGACCGCGCTGGTCGCGGGCGGCCGCGCGGGTGACGCGGACATCGCCGCCCAGCAGGCCGC
>JAEWEJ010000285.1 GCA_023389455.1 Actinomycetes bacterium
GGAGCAGCACGCGGCGCCGGCGCGCGTCCTGTAGGACGAGCCGACGCCTCGCCGAACCGGGAGACCACCGGGCCGGGCTACCGCACCACTGAGGTGACGCCGGACCGGCGCCGTGCTGAGGACGCCGCTGGTTCACGTGGGCCGTTCGCGATCGTCATGGTGCCCTCGGGCACGGACGAGGTTCACGCGATGTCGGCCAGCGGTCCGCTGGGACGCTCGCACACCACCATCGACACCGCTCACCTGCTGGCCGCCAACGACACGTGGCTCGGCGACCAGGGCACCGCGACAGCAACGGCGTACGCGCGGCTGCGCGGCACCGGACTGAGTGCCCGCGACGCGCTCGGGACCCTTCCAGCGCTGCTGGCCGATCCCGCGTAGGGGGTTCGCTCGGAGGGGTCGGTTCGGCCGGGCGCCTTCGACCGGCGCCTCCCTGCCCCCTTCCCACTCGGAACCCTCATGACTATGATTCGGGTCATGACGACGACATCGTTGGCGAACGTGAAGGCACACCTGTCTCGCTTCGTCGACTCCGTCCACGACACGCACGAGCGCGTGACCATCACCCGCAACGGCGAGCCGGCGGCGGTCCTGATGTCGCCCGACGACCTCGCGTCCCTTGAGGAGACGATCGCCGTCCTGTCGGACGCCGCAGTCATGGCCGAGGTCCGAGAGGCTGACGCCGCAGTCGCCCGCGGTGACGTCACCCCGCTGGCAGACGTCTTGCGGGCCCGCGCTGCGAACGCGTGAGGTACGAGGTCCAGCTCGCTCCTCCGGCGCGGCGCGCCCTGGCCGGCGGGTTGCCTCCGGCGGTGGCCGCGGCGGTGATCGAGTTCCTCTCTGGTCCGCTGGCGGAGGCGCCGTTCCGCGTCGGCAAGCCCCTACGGAACGAGCTCGAGGGCAAGTGGTCGGCACGACGTGGTGAGTACCGCGTCATCTACACGATCAACGCGCGTGTGGTCACCGTGACCGTGCTGACGATCGCTCATCGCCGCGACGCCTACCGCACGTAGCCGCCTACGCGGGCATCGGCCTGTGGGGCGGGTCGCTGACATGAAGAGGGGCACTGATCATGGTCGCTGCTGGCAATAGCGACAACATCCTGCTGGGCGTTGGCACCATCGTGGTCGCGGTTCTCATCGTGCTCGTGGTGAACAAGCTCCGCGGCGGAAGCGGACGCAAGTAGGTCCACCTTCACCGGCGCAACGCCGAGGGGGCCGGCACCGTACGCTGAGTACCGTGCCGGCCCCCGCGGCCGTTCCACTGCTGCTCCCCCACGGCCGATGGCCGCGCTTCGGGTGCCGACGCACGGTGACGCTGATCAGGTGCATCCTTGCCACGGCCTTCCGCGGTCGAGCGCCCCACAGCCCGGCTTCGGCTCATGCCCACGACGTCGCTGAGGCGCGCACGGGCTGACCTCGAACAGCTCGTCGAGCTCATCCGGGACATGCACGAGCGTGTGACCGCCGCCCGCAACGGCAAGCGGACGGCAGTCCTGATGTAGCCCGACAGTGTCGCGAACCTCGAGGAGACGATCGCCGCCCTGTCGGACGCAACCGCGACGGTCGAGACCCAGGAGGCCGACGCCGCAGTCGCCCGCGATGAGGCCGGTCCGATGCGGCCCCACTCAGGTTGCCGTCCGGCCGCTAACCAGCCCACGCTCGTCCTCCCCGCCTCGGTCGTGCACTTCAACCTGCGCATGGTCCGCACGTGGGCCGAGCGCATCGGGTTCCAGAGCGACGACATGCTGCTCGCACGCGACCGCGCCATCGCGGGGTACGAGGAGATCCCCCTCGACGACGACGAGCCGCCCGCGGCGCTGAGCCCGCCCGCCGCAGCCTGACCTCGGCGACAACCCCAGCACCCTCCGCAAGCCCACGGCCCCAGGCCGGTGGGCTCGTCGTCGTGCCCGGGTGCCACCACCTGCGGAGCCTGGCCCGCGAAATGCCCGCCGGCACACCGCCTGCGGCCCGATCGAGCGCCCTGGGAACGACTGAACCCCCCGCTCGGAGCCCTTCCGGGCCCCTCGCGAGGGGTTCTGTCACTTCCAGGCACTGAGTTCCGTCAGTACCCCGCGGCGGGGTGGTGACACAACCGTCCTGACCTGGGCGACGAGCGGGGCGGTCTCGACGCGGTCACACGGAACTCCTGGAAATGCTCACACGGCGAAGTCTTGACCTGGTGAAACGCTGGCCGCCTGCGGGGCGTACGTCGCCGGCGCCCGACGGGACGTGGTGGGGATGCCACGTCCCGTCGGGCTGCTGTCAGTCGCGCACGTCGATGAGGACGCCCAGCGAGGGTGCCGGCGCGGCTCCGCCCGTCGTGTCAAGCAAGACCGAGGTCGGGACGTCCGGTCCGCCGCTCGCCGGGTCCCACACCTGGATGCGGGTGCGGGCCGGGAACCCGTCGACGAGCGTGATGCGCTGCCGGTAGCCCGAGCGGCCGTTGACCAGGACGCGGGACTCGATGATCGCGGTCGCCCCCGTGACGTCGAGGCGCTCCATGCGCTCGCCGACCACGGTGAGCTTCGCGTTGGTCGCGCGGACCAGGGACGCACCGAGCGGCCCGCTGTGCCCGGGCACGGTCCGGGCGTCGACGGCGACGTGTACGACGTCGGCGGTCCGGTTGCCGGTGGTGCGCAGGACGCCGGCAGCTGTGGCGCTGGGCCGTGAGGTGGTCGCGCCCTGGACGGTCACGGTGCCGGCCGGCGAGGTCGCGGTGCCGTCAGGTCCCACGACCGTCACGCTCACCTGGTAGGTGCCGGGTGTCGTGTACACGTGCGTGCCGGTGACGGCCGGTGCGTGCCCTGCGGTCACGACCCCGTCACTGACGGCGCCGTCACCCCACGACCACTGCGCGGTCATGTTGCCGCCGTCGCCAGCGGTGGCGGCGAAGGTGAGCGATGCGGGGACCTCGGTGCCCACGATGACCGGGGAGGTGGGCAGTGTGGGTGCCGTGGTCAGCTCGGGGGCGCCTCCGACGACCTCGAGGTACGTCTCGTAGGTCGCCTCGGGCTCAGGGTCGACGGTCTCCTCGGGCAGGTCGAGCATGGCGCCCGGCATGCCGATCGCGCCGCCGGTGAAGACGAGGTTGCGCCAGTCGTTGTGGCCGTGCAGGACGTCCAGTCGGGTGTCCCGGTTGACGCTGGTGGCCACGGAGGGCTCCAGGGTGCCGTCGCAGTCCCAGTCGATCGCCTGGACTCCTCGCGGTGCTGACTTGGGAAGGCCTTGCCCGTTGCACGAGTATCGCGCGCGGATCCCGAGGTCCGGTGAGATCCCGATGCCGGCGTGCTCGTCGAGGTCGTGCTCGTCGAGGTCCGCCAGGCGCGTGAACGAGTAGTCGTACTCCGGGCCGGGGTACCCCTGCAGTAGCCCGAACTGGTGGTCGTAGTTCATGACCGACAGGTAGTTCGGCTTGCCGTTGACGTGGTCGTCGCCGCCGTGCGCCAGCCCGAGGTTGTGCCCGAGCTCGTGCATGAACGTGCCGGCGCCGTACCCGGCGGAGGTGGTGTTCCCGAGGCTGACGATGAAGTCGCTGCCGCCCTCGAGCACCCCGCGCGACCGGCCGCTGGGGTACCCCTGCCCCTGGGGGACCTCCTCCATGCGGTGGACCCACAGGTTGTAGTGGAAGATCGCCGCGCGCGCCGGGTCGAAGTTGTCCCGCTTGACGGCGTCGAACGCGCGCCAGCTGTAGCTGTTGGTGAGGAAGCCCGTGGAGCCGAAGTGCTCGCTGTGCGGGATCTGGTCGGCCTGGCTCAGGGAGCCCCAGACCGCGCCCGGCTGGCCGTAGGTCAGGGGCGCGAACCGTCCGTAGTCGACGTGCAGCTGGATCCCGGACCGCGCGAAGCTGTCGACGATGTCGGCGATCTCGGCCGGGTCCGGGGCGTGCGAGTGTGTTGCGTCGGACATGTAGTCGATCTCGACGAACACGTCCTTGCTGCGCGGGTCGGCACCCATGGCCGGCAGGTCGACGAACCACTGCTCGCCGCCGACGGTCATGGCGAAGCCGTTCTCCTCCCACTCGTCGAGCAGCCCGTCACCGTCGGAGTCCTCCGAGGACCCGAACCGGCACAGCGCGTCCTCGGAGAAGAAGACGTTGTCGATGAACGCGGCCGAGTCCAGCACGGAGTCGCCGAGGTCCTGGATGGTGAGGAACACGGTGACCTCACGCCCGCCGAGCACCGGTGTCGCCGACCGCAGCCGGGCGGTGGAGCCGTCGTAGGTGCTCGCTGTCGACTCCTGCAGGTCGAAGGAGGCGTTGACCGTCAGCGGGTTGCCCTGCGAGTCGCGTGCGAAGTTGCCCGGGGCGTCGACCGCTCCGTCGACGATCCACATGTCGGCGCTGCCGAGCTGGGCGGTGAACGCGTCGTTGTACGAGCCGCCCACGAAGTCGGGGTACTCCTCGGACAGGAACGCGACGTCCATCGCGAGGCAGCGTGCGTCCGAGGGCGCCTGGAGGACGAGCTCGAGCTGGACCTTGTCGTTGCCCTGCTCGTTGTCGAGCCCGTCCAGCACGGTGCTCTCACCGCTGGGTACCGGCGGCAGCATCGCGTGCGAGGCGTCACCGGTCGACATCACCAGGAACGTCTCACCGCGGCTCGGGAACGGCAGCGGGTCGCCTGCGGCGGCAGCCTGCGCCCCGGGGTCGCCGGCGCCCATGGGCACGATCGGTCCGTCAGGGCCAGGGTCCGGCGCCGCGATCGGCACGCCGTCGCTGACTGCGACACCGCGAGGGTCGGACTGCCCGACGGACGCGCTGACGAACCACGACGACGGGATGTCCAGGGCCGCGGCGATCTCGGCACCGGACGGTGCGGCTGCGGCCGCAGCACGCGCTGCGGGTCCGGCCGGCGCGGCGTCGGGTGTCGGGCGTGCCGGTGCCTGGTCCGCCGGCGGGGTCGGGTCGCTGACGGGCGGGGTCGGGTCCCCGGGCGCGGGTGCCGGGTCGAGGGTCGCCGCCCCGGCGGGCAGCGCGGAGAGCAGGACGGCGAGCGTGGCCGATGTCGCCACGGCGAGCCATGGTCGTGCGGGCATGCGGGTTCCTCTCGTGGGCGTGCGTCATCCACCGGGCGGGTGCCGGCTGGGTCGGTGCGGGTGAGGGCTGGCGGTGGAGGGGGTGTCAGTCCTGGCGTGGTGTGGCCGCTGGCGGCGGGTCGCACTCGAACGGCGGGCAGAGCTCGCTCTCGCCGCCGCACTCGGCCTCGACGACCGTCACCCAGTACTCGTAGGCGACGCCGGGCTGCTCGGCCGGGCGGGTGTCGAGGTAGGTGAAGTCATCGTCGGAGCGCTCGATCTCCTCGACCCGCTGCCACTGCGTGGTGCCGGCGGGGCGTCGGTGGACGATGTACGTGCGGGGTCCGCCTGGCGTCACTGCGGCGTCCCAGGAGACGAGCACCCCCTCGGGGGCCTGCTCGGCCTCGGTCGAGTAGACCCGGTGGATGACGGCGCAGTAGTCCTCGAACGTCGCCTCATCGTCATCCCTCGGGCCGGCGACCGGTGGGCGCGTGTCCGGGGTGTCCGCGGTGCCGGCCGGTCCGCAGGCTGCGACGGTGAGGACGACGAGCACCGCGAGCGCGGTGCTGACTGCTGCCCGCACGCTGCCCCCTTTCTCCGCTGCTGCGCTGCTGCACTGTCGCTGGACGGTAGACCGGCCCGGTTTGCCGGGTCTGGCGTTTCGGGCTGAACCACTCGAACAGCGCAGTACGCGACGATCGCGAGGTAGGGATGTGTGCGAGTACGCCAGGCGCACGCCGGGAGCGTCCTGGCTGGGCGTCCGCAGATGCCCGTTCGACAGCTGCCGACGGGGGTGGTGACACCACGTCCGATCTGGGCCACGACGCGGCTGTCCGGACACGTGAGGTGCTCGACCAGGAGCAGCTCGTGTCCTGGGGCTGGATCCGCCTCGTGGGGCTGGCCGCCACCGCGATCATGACCGCCTTCGCGATCGTGCACCACAACCTGCGCATGGTCCGCACGTGGGCCAGGCGCATCGGGTTCCAGAGCGACGACATCCTGCTCTCGCGCGACCGCGCCATCGCGGGGTACGAGGAGATCCCCCTCGACGACGACGAGCCGCCCGCGGCGCTGAGCCCGCCCGCCGCAGCCTGACCTCGGCGACAACCCCAGCACCCTCCGCGAGCCCACGGCCCCAGGCCGGTGGGCTCGTCGTCGTGCCCGGGTGCCGCCGCCTGCGGAGCCTCGCCCGCGAAATACCCGCCGGGGCACCGCCTGCGGCCCGATCGAGCGCCCTCGGAACGACTGAACCCCCCGCTCGGAGCCCTTCCGGGCCCCTCGCGAGGGGTTCTGTCACTTCAAGGCACTGAGTTCCGTCAGTACCCCGCGGCGGTAGCGGTGGGATTTGAACCCACGGTGGACTTTCACCCACACACGCTTTCGAGGCGTGCTCCTTAGGCCGCTCG
>JAEWEJ010000345.1 GCA_023389455.1 Actinomycetes bacterium
GCTCGCGAGCCGGCGCGGCGCCAGGTCGCCCGCCTCGACGGCCGCCCGCACCGCGCACCCCGGCTCACGGTCGTGCGCGCAGTCGGCGAACCGGCAGTCCGCCGCGAGGGCGACGACGTCCGCGAAGGTGGCGTCCAGGGCGTCCGGCTCGGCCACCAGCCCGATCCCGCGCAGCCCGGGGGTGTCGACGAGCACCGCGCCGCCCGCCAACGGCACCAGCTCGCGGTGCGTGGTCGTGTGCCGACCCCGGCCGTCGGCACGGACCCCGCCCGTGGCCATGACCTCGCGCCCCGCGAGCGCGTTGACCAGGCTCGACTTGCCGGCACCCGACGGACCGAGCGCGACCAGCACGCGGCCGGGCGTCAGCAGCGCCCGGACCGGGTCCAGCCCCACGCCGTCCAGGACGCTCACCGCGTGCACGTCGACGCCGATCGCGACCTGGGCGACCTCCGCGGACATCCCCTCGGCGTCGGGCACCAGGTCCGCCTTGGTGAGCACCACCACGGGGCGCGCTCCCGAGCGCCACGCGAGCGTCAGGAGCCGCTCGACCCGCCCCAGGTCGGGGTCGGGGTCCAGGTGCTCCACCACGAGCACCACGTCGACGTTCGCCGCGACGACCTGCTCGAGCGACGTGCGGCCGGCCGAGTCGCGCACCACGGCCGTGCGCCGCGGGTGCAGCGCCGCGGCGTGCCACTCGTCACCGGCACGGACATCGACCACGTCCCCGACGGTCGGCGGCGTGCGGGTGCCGTCCGGCAGGGGCAGCAGGCCGTCGTGCCCGAGCAGGGCGCGCCGCGGCTCGGCACCGAGGTCGTCGTCGGGCACCACGAGCAGGGCGCCGCGCTCGGCCCGCACGACGCGGGCGCGCAGCGGTGCCCCGGCGTCGGCCGGCACGGCGGCGGCAGGTTCGGTCACACCACGACGCTAGGTCGACCCCGCGCGGTCCCGCGACGGATTATCCGGACGCCTCCGTCCTCCCTCCGGACTCCCCCGCCGCGCTCCCCCGCGGTGGTCAGCCCGGCAGGTACTCCGGCCCTCCGGGGACGCCGAACGCCTCCTCCAGCGAGCCGATGCCGTCGGTCCGGAGCCTGTCGGTCAGCTCACGGCCCACCCAGCGCAGGTGCCAGCCCTCGGGGGCGTAGCCCGTCACCGCGGTGTTCTCCTCCGTGTACCGCACCACGAAGCCGTGCTCCCACGCGTGCTCGGCCAGCCACAGCCCCTCCGGCGTGCGCGCGAAGCAGGTCTGCAGGTTGCAGGCGGGCTGGCTCCCCGAGTCCAGGTCGACCGCCAGGCCGGTCTGGTGCTCGGAGAACCCGGGCCGCGCGGAGTAGCGCTCGGCGTGCGCGAAGCCGCGCCGCGACTCGACGTCGGCGCGGGCAGCGGTCTGCTCGGCGAACGAGCGGTAGCCGCTGCGCACCACGAGCTGCGCCCCCGCGGCCGCCGCGGCGTCGACCATGGCGGTCAGGTCGGGCTGCACCACGGCACGCAGGCGGACACCGGGCGCCACCTCGACCAGGTCGGCCGGCTCGTAGTCCTGCGCGACCGGGTGCTGCTTGTTGACGACCACCCACGGGCTCGCCGGGTCGGTCGTCGAGTGCCGGCGCAGGTCGAACGTCGGCTCGGGGCTCGGTGGCGGGGCGAAGGTCGGGACGGTCAGCGCCTCGTCCCACGGGACGATCTCCGCCCGGTCGCCGGCCTCGGTCGACCCGTCGCCCCAGAGCTCGGCCCACAGCCCGGTCGCGACACCGCCGACCGCCAGGACGGCGGCCACCGACAGCACGACGACCAGCAGGCGGCGCCAGGGGCGAGGACTCATGGACGGGATGGTAGGGCGGAAACGGGCGAACCGGTCACGCGACCACGAAGGTCACCCGGCGGTGGAGCACGGAGGCCTCGTCCAGGCGCGCATCGATCGTGCCGCCGAGCGGGAGCGCGCCGGACGCCGTCACGACCGGCGCCACGACCGCCGGGTCGCGCAGCTGGAGCGCCCCGCGGGCCCGGCCGTCCCGCGGCTCGTCGGCGTCCACGACGACCCCCGTGAACGTCGCCCCGACGTGCGGGGCGAGGACGGCCGCCTCGACCAGGTCGAGCACCCCGCGGTCGAACGCCGACACCCGACGCCCCGTGCGGGCCATCGTGGCGGGCAGGCCGGGCAGGGCCTCGTGCACCCAGTCCGGCACCGGCCGCCCGGCCACGGTCGCGAGGCAGACCTCCGTGCCGTAGCGGTCCACGAGGCGCCGCAGCGGGGCCGTGACGTGCGCGTAGGGCGCGCGGATCGCGGCGTGCTGCGCGTCGTGCCCCGTCGGCGCGGGCTCGTCCCGGCCGAAGGCCCGGTAGCCGGCCCCGCGGAACAGCGTCGTCGCCTCCCGCAGGAACGCGGCGTGCGGGCCCCGGTGCGAGTCCAGGGAGCCGAGGAGGTCCGCGTAGGGAAGCGCCGCGGGCCAGTCGATCCCGAGGGCGGCGGCCGTGCGGCGCAGACGGGCGACGTCGCGCTCGTCGGCGGGCGGGAGGGTCCGCACCACCCCGACACCGGCGTCGAGCATGAGCCGGGCCGCGACGATGCCGGTGAGCAGGGAGACCTGCGCGTTCCAGCCCTCGACGGCCAGCGTCGCGCGGAACCGCAGCGCGAAGGTTCCGTCGTCCGCCCGCACGACCTCCTGCTCGGGCACGTCCAGCGACGCGCCGCCGCGCTCGCGCTCGCGCGCCTCGCGCAGTCGCCCGACCTCGGCCAGGGCACGCAGCAGGTCGTCGGCGGTGCCCGCGTCGAGCTGCTCCTGGACCTGCGCGTACGACAGCTGGGCCCGGCTGCGGACCAGGGCGCGCTCGACGTGGACGCCCACGGGCTCGCCGTCCGCGTCGAGGTCGAGGGACCACAGGACGGCCGGCCGCACCTGGCCGGGCAGCAGGCTGGCCGCCCCCTCCGACAGCACCGTGGGGTGCAGCGGGACCCGGCCGTCCGGGCTGTAGCAGGTCACCCCACGCACGTGCGTCTGCGCGTCGAGCGCGCCGCCGGGGGTGACGAAGGCGGCGACGTCGGCGATGGCGTAGCGCACGCGCCAGCCCGCCCCGCGGCGCTCGACGTGGACGGCCTGGTCGAGGTCCGTCGAGCCGGGCGGGTCGACGGTCACGAACGGGACGTCGGTCCGGTCGGCGCGGGGCCCCGGTGCGTGGCGGTCGTCCGGCCCGCGCGCCGCCGCGGCCTCGGCCTCGGCCAGGGCGTCGTCGGGGTAGACCACGGGGAGCTCGACCTCGGCGCGCAGCGCGTCGAGGCCTGCGGCGACCGCGGACGTGGTGGCGTCGTCGGGTGCGACGAGACGGACGGGGCGGCCGGGCACGGGACGAACTGTAGGTGCTCGCGTGCCGCTCGCGTGCGTCTCAGCCCGCAAGAAACCCGACTACATCTATCTGTTTTTCGGCGAGCCCGACCTAGCCTCCGGAGCCACGCACCGCCCGGGCAGGAGAGGAGACGCACGTGACCACGAGCACCACGCGCACGCCGCGTCGACCCACACCCCCCGGGCGGACCCCGCCGTCTCCGCCCGCGCCCCGCGCGACCCGTCGATGTCGGCACCGCGGTCGCGCGCCCGCCGCCCCGGCG
>JAEWEJ010000080.1 GCA_023389455.1 Actinomycetes bacterium
GCCCTGGGGGCGTCGGTCCCGCTGCTGGGCGGTGCCGTGCTCGCCCTGGCGATGGGGGTGGCCCTGCGCGAGACGCTGTCCCGCGGCCCCGCCGCGTGGGCGCGCGCCCTGGAGCCGGGCGCGCGCACGTGCTCCACCCTCGCGCTGCAGGCGGCGGTCGTGCTGCTGGGGTTCGGCCTGTCCCTCGGCCAGGTCGCGGAGACGGGCGGCGACGCGCTGCCGGTGATGCTCGTGACGCTGACGGTCGTCCTGCTGGTGGCTGCGCTGCTCGGCGGCCGCCTCGGCCTGGACTCCGACACCCGGACCCTGATCGGCGTCGGCACGGGCATCTGCGGGGCGTCGGCCATCGCGGCGACCAGCGCGGTGATCCGGGCGTCGCAGACGACCATCGCGACGGCCATGGCGACGATCTTCACGTTCAACGTGCTCGGCGCGATCACGTTCCCCCTGCTGGGCGGGGCGATGGGGCTGTCGCAGGAGGGGTTCGGGACGTGGGCCGGCACGGCGGTCAACGACACCTCGTCGGTCGTCGCGGCGGCCACGGCCTACGGCGCGCTCGCGCTGGAGACGGCCGTCGTGGTCAAGCTGACCCGCACCCTGGCGATCGTGCCGGTGACCCTCGCGCTGGCCGTGCGGCAGGGCCGCCGGGACCGCGCCACGGCGGGTACGACGGGGAGCCGCGCGCCGTGGACGCGTCTCGTCCCGCCGTTCCTCGTGCTGTTCCTCGCGGCGTCCGCGGTGACCACGCTCGGCTGGTTCCCCGCCGCGTGGGAGGGGGGCACCGACACCGGGGCCCGTGCGCTGACGGCCGTGGCGCTCGCGGGCGTCGGGCTGCTGACGCCCGTCGACGCGCTGCGCCGGGCCGGGTGGCGCCCGCTCGCGCTCGGCGGTGCGCTGTCGCTGGCCGTCGCGCTGACGAGCCTGGGGATGCAGGCAGTCACGGGGACGCTGTGAGGCGCCGCCGGCGGCTCCCGAGCCGGGGCGTCGATCTCACCCACCGCCGAACGGTGGATTCCGGCGTGAACGGACATCACCGGCCCCTACGCTTCGGGCGAACCGTCACCTACCCGACCAGGACGCCACGTGATCTTCTTCGGCTGGGGCCGTCGCTCCAAGACTGCTGAGCTCGGGCCCGGGCGCGCACTCGTGCGCATCTGGGGCCACTTCCACCTGTTCTGGTTGTTCCGGTTCTCCTGGCCCGCGGGCTACCTGCTCGCGACCGCCACGGAGGCCGGGTGGGCGCAGCAGCCCATCACCACGCAGGAGGGTCGCGCGCTGGACCCCGAGGGCCGCACCGACGTGCACCTGTGGTGGCGCTTCGGTCTCCTGCTGCCCGTCGTGGCCATCGCCTGGGCGATCGTCATGGCCACGGTCTTCCCCGAGGCCTGAGCAGGTCCGTCGGCCGCGAACCCGCGGACCACCCGACGGGTCATGCCGGGGGGCCCGCGGTGCCTGTGGTCGGTGCCGGCTCGTGCGCGACCCCGGCCGCCGCCAGCGCCGCGTCGATCCGCGCCTGCACGGCGGCCGCGGTCCGTCGGCGCCGCCACCGGACCAGCAGCACCGCGCCCACGACGAGCACGAGCAGCGCGAGCTGCGTCCACGGCACCGTCCACACGGTGACCGGCACGGACCCGGTGCGCAGCGCGGCGTCGACGACGTCCTCGCCCACCACCCACGGGCGGGTGTCGACGTGCCCGGTGACGCGGACCACCGGCCAGACCGGGACCGCGGCCTCGACCAGCACCTGCTGACCGGGCAGCACCTCGCGGACCTCCGTGCGGTCCTCGGCGGCGGCGACGCCGAACGGGCCGGCGAGGGTGGTCACGGCGCGGGCCGCGAGGCGGACGTCGCCGGTGTTCTCGACCTGGTACCGCACGTGCACGGTGCCGGGGGCGAAGGGGTTCCACGACGGCTCCCAGCGCGTCGTGACGTCGGTCGGGGTCAGCCCGGCCTCGATGTCGCCGGTGACGCGCAGGTGCAGGCGCACGCCGTTGCGCGCCGCGAGCCGGAGCGCGTCGCCGGAGACCAGCTCGGCCACGACGCCGGCGGGGTGGTCGCCGGGTCGGGCGTCGGCGGGCACGGAGATCGTCAGGGGCACGGTCAGCGCGGCGCCGGCGTCGAGCGCGACGAGCAGGGTGCCGTCCTCCTGGACCTGCGCCCCCTCGGCGGCGCCGAGGGTGACCCACGACCCGCCGTCACGCGGCGGCGTCCCCGTCGGCGGCAGGTCGAAGTACCCGCTGTCGGACAGCACGCCGTCCCCGGCGTAGACGGCGAACGTCGCGGGCGTCCCACCGAGGTTCGTGACCGTCACGTGCTCGGCCACCGACGCGCCGGGGTCCAGGACGTGCCGCAGCGAGATGCGGTCGTCGGGGCCCTCCGCGGTCGCCGGCTGGACCGTCCACGTGACGGTGCTGTCGGGCTGCGCCGGCGTCGGGGCGGTCTCGGTCGCCGCTGCCGCGGTCGGCCAGGCCAGGGCGACCAGCGCCGTGAGCAGCACGGCGGCGCCGGCGCGCCGGGACGTGCGGGGGAGGTCGGCCGGGTGCGTGCGGTGCATGGGTGTCTCCTCGGGCCGGTGCGCGGCGGGGGAG
>JAEWEJ010000347.1 GCA_023389455.1 Actinomycetes bacterium
GCGTCGCCCTGCTCGCCGTCGCCCTCGGCGGGACGCGACCCTTCACGGTTCTCGCCGCGAGCCTCGCCACGGTGGTTCTCGCCACGACCCTCGCCACGGCCCTCGCCACGGCCGCCGTCGCGACGCCCCGGTCGGCCCTCGTCGGAGCGCGCCGGGCGGGCGCCGCCCCCACGCTTGCCGGTCTCGCCGAGGTCCTCGAGCACCTCGGCGTCCAGGCCCGCGCGGGTCTGCTGCGACTTGGGCAGGCGGCCCGTGACGCCCGTCGGGATGTCGAGGTCGGTGTAGACGTGGTCCGACGACGAGTACGTCTCGACCGGGGCGGGGATGCCCAGGCCGAGCGCCTTGTCGATGAGCCCCCAGCGCGGCAGGTCGTCCCAGTCGACGAAGGTCACGGCCGTGCCCTTGTTGCCCGCGCGGCCGGTGCGGCCGGTGCGGTGCAGGTAGGTCTTCTCGTCCTCGGGGCACTGGTAGTTCACGACGTGCGTGACGTCCTCGACGTCGATGCCGCGCGCGGCGACGTCGGTGGCGACGAGCACGTCGACCTTGCCGTGGCGGAACGCGCGCAGCGCCTGCTCACGCGCGCCCTGGCCCAGGTCGCCGTGGATCGCACCGGCGGCGAAGCCGCGGTCGGCGAGCTCGTCGGCGACCTTCGCGGCGGTGCGCTTGGTCCGGGCGAACACGATGGTCAGGCCGCGGCCGCGGGCCTGCAGGATCCGCGCGAGGAGCTCGACCTTGTCGAGGGCGTGGGCGCGGTACGCGACCTGCTTGATGTTCTTGACCGTCTGGCCCTCGTCGTCCGGCGCGGAGGCGCGGATGTGCGTGGGCTGCGACATGTAGCGGCGGGCCATGGCCACGACGGCGCCGGGCATGGTCGCGGAGAACAGCATGGTGTGGCGGTTGGGCGGCGTGGCGGCCAGCAGCTTCTCGACGTCGGGCAGGAAGCCCAGGTCGAGCATCTCGTCGGCCTCGTCGAGCACGACCTCGGTCGCGTGGTTGAGCCGCAGGTGGCGCTGGTTCAGCAGGTCGATCATGCGGCCCGGCGTGCCGACGACGACGTCGGCGCCCCGCTGCAGCGCCTCGACCTGGGGCTCGTACGCCCGCCCGCCGTAGACCTGCACGATGCGGACCTTGCGGCCGGTGGACGCCATCGCCAGGTCGCCCGCGACCTGCACGGCGAGCTCACGGGTCGGCACGACGACGAGCGCCTGCGGGTCGCCGGGCGCGGCGAGGCGGTCGTACCCCTCCTCGCCGGGGGCCACGACACGGTGCAGCAGGGGGACGCCGAAGCCGAGCGTCTTGCCCGTGCCGGTCTTGGCCTGGCCGATGATGTCGTGCCCCGCCAGCGCGACCGGCAGGGTCATCGCCTGGATCGGGAACGGCTGGGTGATGCCGGCGGACGCGAGGGCGGCGACGATCTCGGGGCGGACGTCGAAGTCGGCGAACGACGCGTCGACGGCCTGGACGGACGCGGCGCGCCGCGACCCGGTGGGGGACTCCGTGGGGACCGCGTCGGCGGCGGTCCGGACCTCGGTGGTGGGGGCGGCGGTGTCGACGGAGGCGTCGGTGCGCGGCTCCTGGTCGACGGTCTGGTCGGTGGTCACGGGCGGCTCTTCACTGCCAGGGTGGCGGCTCACGGTGCGGGCCGGGGGCCGGCGGCGCGCTGCGCGCGCTCGTCCGCGCCCCGGGCGACAGCGGGCTGCGCCACGCGGGTTATGGCCGGCAGCCGATCGTAGAAGTCGCCCCGCGCGGCGCACCCTGCCGGCACGTCCGTGGGCAGGAGCCCGGCGGGCGGCGGGCCGGTGCGCGTCGTGCGGGGAGGGCCGCGGCATGTGCCGGGCCGGGAAACCGAGACGAACGGGCAACCGATGTACGGGTTGTACCGGGTCAGTCTATCGGACGGACGTCCCGATCCGGTGGGCGGGCCCAGGGCGGCGCGTCCGGCGGCGTTACGATCGCCGGATGACGACCAGCGCGGGCAACGCACGTCCTCTGAGCCCCGGGCAGGGCGGGACCGACGACCGCTCGGCGAACCGCGCGGGCAAGGAGGCCTCCGCGGTGCGCGCCGCGGAGGTCGCGGACGCCGTCGAGGTGCTGGGCCTGGTGGCCAGCATCGAGCACCAGGCGTTCGGCCGTCTGGCGGAGGACGCCCGGCAGGCGCCCCGTGCCGAGCAGGCGCTGGCCTTCAGCCGGCTCGCGGCCCGCTGCACCGAGCGCCGTGACCGGGTGCTCGCCCGCATCGACGAGCTCGGCGGCGACGCGATGGCCGCGTTCGGCCGGTTCGACGGCCTGCTCGACGACTTCGACGCGCGTACCCCGTCGAGCACGTGGGCGGAGCGGCTGCTCAAGACGTACGTGGGCTACGGCGTGGCGGACGACTTCTGCCGCCTGGTCGCGCGCGGGCTGGACGAGGTGTCGGCGCGGCTGGTCGCCGAGGTGCTGGACGACGCGTCGCACACCGAGATCGCCGTCCGGGAGCTCGACGAGGCCTGCGCGGGGGACGACGTCCTGTCGTCGCGCCTCGCGCTGTGGGGGCGTCGGCTGGTGGGGGAGGCGCTCGGCGTCGTGCAGCGCCTGGCGCAGCGCCCCGAGGTGGCGCGCGTCCTGGACCGCGCCGGGGCCGTGGGGGACGCGCCGGTCGAGGCCCGCGTCACGCAGGTCCCCGCGACGGTGCTCAACGAGCTCACGGCGGAGCACACGCGCCGGATGTCACGACTGCACCTGACCGCCTGAGGCCCGGTCGGGTCGGTGCGGGCGCCCCCGCGCCCCGCCGC
>JAEWEJ010000169.1 GCA_023389455.1 Actinomycetes bacterium
CCCGGGAGCACACGCACGGGCCCTCGCCCGCCCCGGCAGCGCCCCTCGCCGCTCCGCGCCCCGCAGGGCACCGTGCGGCCCCTGGAGCGCCCGCACGGGCAGCGCCGGCCCGGCGGAGCCCCACCCCCGCCGTGGTCCTGCCGCTCGAGAGGCGGGCGACGGAGCACCCCGCGCACGAGGGCGGCATGCCGTGTCCCCGACAGCGGGGCGTCGCCACGACCGCACGTGCCCGAGGTGGTCGACGGCGAGGACCGTGTGCGCAGCCCGCCTCGGGGGCACCAGGTCGCACTGTCCACAGCGTGCATGCGCCGAACCGTGTCCCATGTGGGCGCCACGTCCGCTTCTCTCCACCGGCCGACCCTGTTATCCACAGGTTTCCCCACTGCCTGGGGACACTTGTGAACTCCTTCACCCGATCGGGCGAACCGGACACCCGACCAGCAGCCGCTGGCTCCAGGCACGTCCCTGACCTGCGACAACGCGGTGCGCCCGGGTCTCAGAACTGCGATCCCCCCTCCACGACGCCCGTCACGAGGGCCTCCAGCATGAGAGGACTCTCACCGCCAAACCGGTACGAACCGCTTGACGCGCCTGTGGACATCCGGGTGGGAGACGCATGGGACGAATGTTCACACCTGTGCACACACCTGTGGACGACGGTGGACGAGGGGCGCCGGAACTGTGGATGAAGTGGCCCCGACCGGTGGACGCCGTTCGACGACCTCGAGACCGTCCACCACCGTCCACCGACGCACCGGCGTGTCGTCCCCACCTGCACCACACCACGAATGCACCGCTGACCAGGACCTGAACCGGTCGTCCACACGATCAACAGCCCCGACGACGACGACGACCCATCTCCAGGAAAGGGATCCACACACCGACGTTGGTGGACGGACGGCGGTGGTCCGGGCGGCGGCCCGGACGACAGGAATCCCCCGCCCGCTGCCGTGCACGGGCGTCGGACCTGTCGCGTAGTCTTCCGCTCAGCCCCACCAGCGCCCGCTGCCGTGCTCGCCCCGACGACGCACCCGACCGGCGGGCCGGATGACGAGAAGGTGATGCATGAGGTTCCGCGTCGACCGTGACGTGCTCGCCGATGCCGTCACGTGGACTGCCCGCAGTCTGCCGACACGCCCACCCGTGCCCGTCCTTGCCGGCGTGCGCATCGAGGCGGACACCACCGGCACCATCCAGCTCTCGAGCTTCGACTACGAGGTCTCGGCGCGCGCACAGCTGCCCGCCGACGTGAGTGAGCCGGGCACGGTGCTCGTCTCCGGCCGACTCCTGGCCGAGATCTCGCGCGCACTGCCCGCCAAGCCCGTGGACGTCGTCCTCGACGGCACGAAGGTCCAGGTGACGTGCGGTGCGAGCCGCTTCACGCTGCTCACCATGCCCGTCGAGGACTACCCGAACCTCCCGGTCATGCCGGAGGTCACGGGCACCGTCGACGGGGACGAGCTCACGCACGCCGTGGCACAGGTCTCGGTGGCGGCGAGCCGCGACGACACCCTGCCGCTGCTCACGGGCGTGCGGGTCGAGATCGAGGGCGAGAGGGTCACCCTGCTCGCCACCGACCGCTACCGCCTCGCGCTGCGCGAGATGACGTGGAAGCCCGCCAACCCGGGTGTCGAGGCCGTGGCGCTCGTCCGCGCACGCACGCTGTCCGACGCCGCGAAGTCGCTGGGCGGATCCGGCTCGGTCGCGGTCGCTCTCTCCACGGGCGGCGGGGTCGACCTCATCGGCTTCGAGGCGGGCGGTCGCCAGACCACCAGCCTGCTCGTCGACGGCGACTACCCGCCCGTGCGCCGGCTGTTCCCGGACGAGACCCCGATCCACGCGATCGTCAACAGGCAGGCGCTGGCCGAGGCCGCGAAGCGCGTGGCGCTGGTGGCGGAGCGCAACACCCCGATCCGCCTGACCTTCAGCGAGGGCCAGGTCGTCCTCGACGCCGGCCAGGGCGACGACGCGCAGGCGTCCGAGGCGCTCGAGGCGGTTCTCGTGGGTGAGGACATCTCGGTGGCGTTCAACCCGCACTTCCTCGCCGACGGCCTGGGCGCGCTGGACACGACGTTCGTCCGGATGTCGTTCACGCACCCGAACAAGCCCGTCGAGTTCACGGGTCAGGAGTCGCTCGAGGGCGACGACCTCAAGGACTACCGCTACCTGCTGGTGCCGATCCGCTTCGCGAGCTGACGCCCGCAGCCTGCGCCCTCGCTCGCGCGGGGGCGGTCGGGTGCGGCACAGTGACCGGGACGGACGTCGAGCGGCGGCGCGGAACGGAGAGGGGCGAGGCATGCACATCGGTCTGGTCGGCCTGGGCAAGATGGGCGCGAACATGCGCCGGCGGATCCGGGAGGCCGGGATCGAGGTCACGGGCTTCGACCGCAACCCGGAGCTCACGGACGTGCCGAGCCTCGAGGCCCTCGTCGACGCGCTGCCCGCGGGCGAGCGCGTCGTCTGGGTCATGGTGCCGTCCGGGGCGGTCACCGACGCCGTCATCCAGGACCTGGCGGGCCTGCTCGCGCCCGGTGACCTGGTCATCGACGGCGGCAACTCGTACTACCAGGACGACGAGCCCCACGCCGCGACGCTCGCGGAGCAGGGCGTGCACTTCCTCGACGCGGGGGTGTCCGGCGGCATCTGGGGCCTGGAGAACGGCTACGGCCTGATGGTCGGCGGCGCCGCCGAGGACGTCGAGCGGGCGATGCCGGTCTTCGACGCGCTGCGCCCCCCGGGCGAGCGTGCCGACGGCTTCGTGCACGCGGGACCGGTCGGCGCGGGCCACTACGCCAAGATGGTCCACAACGGCATCGAGTACGGCCTGATGCAGGCGTACGCCGAGGGCTACGAGCTCCTGGCGGCGAAGGACCTGGTCACGGACGTGCCGGCGACCATGCGCGCGTGGACGAACGGCACGGTGGTGCGTTCGTGGCTGCTCGACCTCCTGGTCCAGGCGCTGGCCGAGGACCCGCGCTTCGGCGCGATCGACGACTGGGTCGAGGACTCCGGCGAGGGTCGGTGGACCGTCGACGAGGCGATCGACCTCGCGGTGCCCGCCCCGGTCATCTCCGCCGCGCTGTTCGCGCGGTTCTCCTCGCGGCAGGGTGAGTCCCCCGCCATGAAGGCCGTCGCCGCGCTGCGCCAGCAGTTCGGTGGTCACGCCGTGCGCGCGGCCGGCGCCGAGACGGTCACGCCGTCCGCGCCACCCACGTCGGAGGCCTGAGCCGCGTGTACGTCGCGCACCTGTCCCTCACCGACTTCCGGTCGTACCCGCAGGTCGAGCTCCCGCTCGAGCCGGGGATCACCGCGCTCGTCGGGCCCAACGGGCAGGGCAAGACCAACCTCGTCGAGGCGATCGGGTACGTGGCGACGCTCGGCAGCCACCGGGTGCCGTCGGACGCCGCGCTGGTCCGGGCGGGGACGAACCGCGCCGTCGTGCGGGCCAAGGTCGTCCGCGAGGAGCGCGCGACGCTCGTCGAGGTCGAGATCACGCCCGGCAAGGCGAACCGGGCCCGCATCAACGGGGGCTCCCCCGGGCGCGCCCGTGACGTCCTGGGCATCCTGCGGACCGTGCTGTTCGCGCCCGAGGACCTCGCGCTGGTCAAGGGCGACCCGGACGGCCGCCGGCGGTTCCTCGACGACCTGCTCGTGCAGCTGACGCCCCGGATCGCGGGGGTGCTGACGGACTACGAGCGGGTGCTGCGCCAGCGCTCGGCGCTGCTGAAGTCGGCCGGTGCGGCGACCCGCGCCCGCTCCGGCGCCGACCTGCGCACGCTCGACGTGTGGGACGCGAAGCTCGCGCAGACCGGGGCGCAGGTCGTCGTGGCACGCCAGGCGCTCGTCGCGGCGCTGCGGCCGCGTGCCGCCGACGCGTACCACCAGGTCAGCGCGGGTCAGGGCGAGCTGGATCTGGCGTACCGCTCGTCCCTGGACGCGGCGCTCGGTGCGGGCGAGCACGAGCCGGTCCTCGACCCCACGGCGGGCGTCGAGCTCGTGGAGGCGCAGCTCCTCGAGGCGATGGGACGGCTCCGCGGCAAGGAGATCGAGCGCGGCGTCTGCCTCGTCGGCCCGCACCGTGACGACCTCACGCTCACGCTCGGCACGCTGCCCGCCAAGGGCTACGCCAGCCACGGCGAGTCCTGGTCGGTCGCTCTCGCGCTGCGTCTCGCGTCGTACGCGCTGCTGACGCACGGCGTCGACGACGCGGGCGCGTGGGCCGCCGACTGGGGACCGGACGGTGAGCCCGTGCTCATCCTCGACGACGTGTTCGCCGAGCTGGACACGCGTCGCCGCGAGCGGCTCGCCGCGCTGGTCGCGCCGGCGCGGCAGGTGCTGGTCACCGCGGCGGTGCCCCAGGACGTCCCGGAGCCGTTGGCCGGCGCACGGGTCGACGTGATGGCCGGCGAGGTGGCGCGTGTCCTCTAGGGGCGGTCGCCGTGCACCGGGGGGCTCGGACGTGCCCCGCTCCCCCGTACCTGCGGGTGGTCACGACGCAGCGGCTGCCCCCGGGCAGGACGACGACGTGCTGCTGCCCGCCCCCACCGTGGTGCCGGACGGCGTCCCCGTCTCGGAGCTCGTCCAGCTGACCCCGCCGGAGCAGGTGGTGCGCGCGGCCCTCGCCCGGGCGAAGGCCGCGGCCCGCGCGCGGGGCCTGCGCCCCGGGGTGGTCCGCAGCAGACCGGTCGGCAGCGGGTCGGCGCCCGGGCCGCGCGACCCGCAGCCCCTCGCGGTCTCGGCCGGTGTCCTGGCCCGTGACCTGGGCTGGGAGCCGGGGCTGGTCGTCGGTGACCTGGTGCACCGGTGGGCGCAGATCGTGGGCCCGCAGATCGCCGACCACTGCGAGTACGTCTCGTTCGCGTCGGGGCTGCTGACGGTTCGTGCGTCGTCGACGGCGTGGGCCGCGAACCTGCGGCTGCTGGCACCGGCCATGCTGGCCCGGTTCGACGAGGCGCTCGGCGAGGGCGTCGTGGTGCAGGTCGACGTGCTGGGACCCGTCGGGCACGGGTTCGGACGCGGTCCCCGCCGGGTCGCGGGCCGCGGGCCGCGGGACACGTACGGCTGACGGGCGGACCCCGTCTCCGGGCCACGCGTCCGTCCTGCCCGAGATCGGGCGTCCAGCGGGTAGACTGGACAGGTCATCCAAGGCGCCTGCGCGCCTCCGTGAGCCGAGAACTCCGCCGCTGTGGAGTGATCCGGTCTCCCCGGCGGTTCGCAGCCGTTCACGACGCGCCTGACGCCCAGCAGCTCCTGAGGAGAACCGCCGCCCGTGGCCGACCAGAGCACCCCTCGCGACCCGCAGGACACCACCGCCGAGGAGCAGGGCACGGCCGCCGCAGCACCCCGGCGCGTGGACGACGGCTCGTACGACGCCAGCGCGATCACCGTCCTCGAGGGCCTCGAGGCCGTCCGCAAGCGTCCGGGCATGTACATCGGCTCGACGGGCGCGCGCGGTCTGCACCACCTGGTCTACGAGGTCGTCGACAACTCGGTGGACGAGGCCCTGGCGGGCTACTGCGACACCATCGAGGTGACGCTGCTCGCCGACGGCGGCGTGCGCGTCACCGACAACGGGCGCGGCATCCCCGTGGCGATCCACCCCACCGAGGGCCGGCCGACCGTCGAGGTCGTCATGACGATCCTGCACGCGGGCGGCAAGTTCGGCGGCGGCGGCTACGCGGTCTCCGGTGGTCTGCACGGCGTCGGCATCTCGGTCGTCAACGCGCTGTCGTCCCGCGTCGAGACGGTCGTCAAGCGCGACGGGTACACGTGGACCCAGAGCTTCGCCGACGGCGGCAAGCCGGTGGGTGAGCTGCGCAAGGGCGAGGCGACGAGCGACACGGGGACGTCGCAGACGTTCTGGGCCGACGCGACGATCTTCGAGACGGTCGACTACGACTTCGAGACCCTGCGTGCCCGCTTCCAGCAGTACGCGTTCCTCAACAAGGGCCTGCGGATCTCCCTGACGGACGAGCGGCCGCACCACACCGGCACGGACGACGAGGTCACCGGCGAGGCGGGCGACGACCAGCAGCCGGACACGTCGGTCCGCAGGGTCACGTACAAGTACGACGGCGGCCTGGTCGACTACGTCAAGCACCTGAACTCGGCCAAGAAGGTCGACCACGTGCACCCGGAGGTCATCGACTTCGAGGCGGAGGACACGAGCCGCAAGATCGCCGTCGAGATCGCGATGCAGTGGACGACCGCGTACTCCGAGTCGGTCCACACGTTCGCCAACACCATCTCGACCACCGAGGGCGGCACACACGAGGAGGGGTTCCGGGCGGCGATGACGTCGCTGATGAACCGCTACGCGCGCGAGAAGGGCATCCTCAAGGAGAAGGACGAGAACCTCACCGGCGACGACATCCGCGAGGGCCTCACAGCGGTCATCTCGGTCAAGCTCGGCGAGCCGCAGTTCGAGGGCCAGACCAAGACCAAGCTCGGCAACACCGACGCCAAGCGCTTCGTCCAGCAGGTCGTCAACGACCAGCTCGGGGCCTGGCTCGACGCGCACCCGTCCGAGGCCAAGGACGTCATCCGCAAGTCGATCCAGGCCGCGGCGGCCCGCATGGCCGCCCGCAAGGCCCGCGAGGCGACGCGCCGCAAGGGCCTGCTCGAGTCCAACTCGATGCCGGGCAAGCTCCGTGACTGCCAGTCGAACAACCCCGCCGAGTGCGAGGTGTTCATCGTCGAGGGTGACTCCGCCGGCGGCTCCGCCGTCCGTGGCCGCAACCCGCGGACGCAGGCGATCATGCCGATCCGCGGCAAGATCCTCAACGTCGAGCGCGCACGCCTGGACAAGGCCCTGGGCAACCAGGAGGTCCAGGCGCTCATCACCGCCTTCGGCACGGGCATCGGCGAGGACTTCGACGTCAGCAAGCTGCGGTACCACAAGATCGTGCTGATGGCCGACGCCGACGTCGACGGCCAGCACATCCGCACCCTGCTGCTCACGCTGCTGTTCCGCTACATGCCGGACCTCATCACCGGCGGCTTCGTCTACATGGCCCAGCCTCCGCTGTACCGCATCAAGTGGAGCAACGCCCCGCACGACTACGTCTACTCGGACCGGGAGCGGGACGCGGTGATCGCCGACGGGCGCGCCAACAACCGCCGCCTGCCCAAGGACAACGCGGTGCAGCGCTACAAGGGTCTGGGCGAGATGGACTACACCGAGCTGTGGGAGACGACCATGTCCCCCGAGCACCGGACGTTGCTGCAGGTCACGATGGACGAGGCCGCCGCCGCCGACGAGATCTTCTCGGTGCTGATGGGCGAGGACGTCGAGGCCAGGCGCGCGTTCATCCAGCGCAACGCCAAGGACGTGCGCTTCCTCGACATCTGACGCGGGCGCCGGTGACCCCGGCGCACGCGACCGAGCTGGTACCGACGACTGGAGTGACCCGCACGTGACCGAGACCCCGGGCGAGATCGAGCACGGCCGCATCGACCAGGTGGACCTGCAGCTCGAGATGCAGCGTTCCTACCTGGACTACGCGATGGCCGTCATCGTGGGCCGGGCCCTGCCCGACGTGCGTGACGGTCTCAAGCCGGTCCACCGCCGCGTGATCTACGCGATGTACGACGGCGGCTACCGGCCCGACCGGCAGTTCTCCAAGTGCAGCCGCGTCGTCGGCGACGTCATGGGCAAGTACCACCCGCACGGTGACACGGCGATCTACGACGCCCTCGTCCGCCTGGTGCAGGACTGGTCGCTGCGGTACCCGCTCGTGTCCGGGCAGGGCAACTTCGGCTCCCCCGGCGACGACCCGGCCGCCGCCCCGCGGTACACCGAGTGCAAGATGGCGCCGCTGGCCATGGAGATGGTCCGGGACATCGACGAGGACGCCGTCGACTTCCAGGACAACTACGACGGCCACACGCAGGAGCCGGCCGTCCTGCCCTCGCGGTTCCCGAACCTGCTGGTCAACGGCTCGGCGGGCATCGCCGTCGGCATGGCCACCAACATCCCGCCGCACAACCTGCGCGAGGTCGCGGCCGGCGTCCAGTGGCACCTGGACCACCCGGAGGCCTCGAAGGAGGAGCTCCTCGAGGCGCTCATGGCGCGCATCAAGGGCCCCGACTTCCCCACCGCGGCCACCATCCTCGGCCGCCGCGGCATCGAGGAGGCCTACCGGACGGGCCGCGGCTCGATCACGATGCGCGCGGTCGTCGAGGTCGAGGAGATCCAGGGCCGCCAGTGCCTCGTGGTCACCGAGCTCCCCTACCAGGTGAACCCGGACACGCTGGCCAAGAAGATCGCGGACCTCGTCAAGGAGAACCGCGTCCAGGGCATCGCGGACATCCGCGACGAGACGTCGGGCCGCGCGGGTCAGCGTCTCGTCATCGTCCTCAAGCGGGACGCCGTCGCCAAGGTCGTCCTCAACAACCTGTACAAGCACACGCAGCTGCAGGACACGTTCGGCGCCAACATGCTGGCGCTCGTCGACGGCGTGCCGCGCACGCTCAGCATCGACGCGTTCGTCCGCCACTGGACGACGCACCAGATCGACGTCATCCAGCGCCGTACCCGCTTCCGCCTGCGCAAGGCGGAGGAGGACATCCATATCTACCGCGGGTATCTCAAGGCGCTCGACGCGCTCGACGAGGTCATCGCCCTCATCCGCCGGTCCCCCGACGCGGAGCAGGCGCGCAACGGCCTCATGGAGCTGCTCGAGATCGACGAGCTGCAGGCGCAGGCGATCCTCAACCTGCAGCTGCGCCGTCTGGCCGCGCTGCAGCGCCAGGAGATCCTCGACAAGCACGCCGAGCTCGAGGCGGTCATCACCGAGCTCAACGCGATCCTCGCGTCGCCCGAGCGGCAGCGGCAGATCGTCAGCGACGAGCTGGCGACGATCGTCGACAAGTTCGGCGACGAGCGGCGCACGCACATCCTGCCCTTCGACGGCGAGGTCTCGATCGAGGACCTCATCGCCGAGGAGGACGTCGTCGTGACCATCACGCGCGGCGGCTACGCCAAGCGCACGCGCGTCGACGCGTACCGGGCGCAGCGCCGCGGCGGCAAGGGCGTGCGCGGCGCGCAGCTGCGCGAGGACGACATCGTCGACCACTTCTTCGTCACGACGACGCACCGCTGGCTGCTGTTCTTCACGAACCTGGGCCGGGTCTACCGCGCCAAGGCCTACGAGCTGCCCGAGGCCGGGCGTGACGCCAAGGGCCAGCACGTCGCGAACCTGCTGGCGTTCCAGCCCGGCGAGAAGATCGCCCAGGTGCTCGACCTCAAGGACTACGAGCAGGCCGAGCACCTCGTCCTGGCCACCAAGCGTGGCCTGGTGAAGAAGACGCGCCTGACGGAGTACGACTCCAACCGCAGCGGCGGCGTCATCGCCATCAACCTGCGCGAGGACGAGGAGGGCCGCCCCGACGAGCTCGTCGCCGCCCGCCTGGTGGACTCCGACCAGGACGTGATCCTGGTGTCGCGGCGCGGCCAGTCGGTGCGCTTCACGGCCTCCGACGAGGCGCTGCGGCCGATGGGCCGTGCCACGTCCGGCGTCACGGGCATGAAGTTCCGCGGCGACGACGACCTGCTCGCGATGGACGTCGTGCGTGAGGACGCCTTCCTGTTCACGGTCACCGAGGGCGGCATCGCCAAGCGGACAGCGCTGACGGTGGAGAACTACCGCCAGCAGGGCCGTGGCGGCCTGGGCATCAAGGTGGCGAACCTGCCGGGGGCGAACGGCGACCTGGTGGGCGCGCTGGTGACCGACCCGGACGACGAGGTGCTCGTCATCATGGAGCGCGGCAAGATCGTGCGCTCGGCCACCTCCGAGGTCAACGCGACCGGCCGCACCACGCAGGGCGTGATCTTCGCGAAGCCCGACGCCAACGACCGGATCATCGCGGTCGCGCGGAACAGTGAGCGACACCTCGAGGACGATGGCGGTACCGTGGCCCCGAACGAGGCCACGCACGACGGAACAGACGTACCGGACCCGGACGGGTCGGTGCCTGACAGCGGCGACCGACCTGCGGAGGACGCATGAGCGACACGCCCCCCTCGATTCCTCCGCGGAAGCGACCGACCACGCCCAAGACGGGCGGCGCCACCTCCTCGAAGGAGAAGGGCGCGTCCGTGCAGTCGGCGGAGCCCGACACGACGAGCAGCAGCTCGTGGGCGTCGGTGAGCGGCAACGGCTCCACGGCGCCGCCGACGTACACGGTGGACGTGCGCGGTGCGGCCGCGCCGACCGCCGGGCGTTCGACGACGCCCGCGGGTCCGCGTCCCACGGAGCGGCCGCAGGCCGACGCGCACGACGAGAAGGCGTCGTCGTCCGCTCCCCCGGCCGCCGGCGACCCGCAGCCGGGTGACCCGGAGGAGCCGTCGCCGCTCGTGACGGCCGTCGACGCGACCTCCGTCTGGTTGAAGAAGGCGGCCGGAGCCACCAGCTCCGGGCTCTCCAGGGCGTACTCTCAGCTGACCCGACCCCGCACCGAGGACGCCTCCATGACCACGACGCCGACTGCAGGTGCCGCCACCGCCGAACGCACGTCCGCCCGGACGCCGGCCCCGGCCACGGGTGCGACACCCCGTCCCGCCACCGGCCGCATCCCCACCGTGGGTGGCGGTCCGCGCCGCGTGCGCCTGGCGGTCTCCCGGGTCGACCCCTGGTCGGTCATGAAGCTGGCGTTCCTGCTGTCCGTGGCGATCGGCATCATGATCGTCGTGGCCGCGATGGTCGTCTGGTTCACCCTCGACGGTCTGCACGTGTTCTCGCAGGTCGACAACCTGGTCAAGCAGGTGGTCGGCCCGGAGAGCGAGCTGGACATCCTCGCGTACGTGTCGTTCGAGAAGACCGTCTCCGCCGCCACCCTGGTCGCGGTCATCGACGTCTTCCTGCTGACGGCGCTCGCGACCATCGGCGCGTTCCTCTACAACATCGTGGCCGCCCTGGTGGGCGGCGTGCACGTCACGATGACGGACGAGTGACGCGTCCGGGACTCCCCCGCTCCCTCCCCCGCCTCGGTTTGGGCGCGGCGGCTCGGCTGGGGTAGTCTCGACCGTCGCCACCACGCGGGCCGGTCCCCTTGCGGGCTCGTCCGGATGGTCGTGTCACGGGCCTATAGCTCAGACGGTTAGAGCGCTTCCCTGATAAGGAAGAGGTCACAGGTTCAAGTCCTGTTAGGCCCACGCTGCAGGTACGGTCGTCGTCCCGCCGGAATGCCCGGGACTGCCGGCACCCACCCGAGACGGGGAGACCGATGAAGAAGCTCCTGCTCCTGGTCGCTGTCGCGGCCGTCGGCTACGTCGCCTGGCAGAGGTACGCGCAGGACCGCGACGAGCGGGACCTGTGGGCCGAGGTCACCGACACCTTCGAGTGACATCCCCCGCCCGGGGCCATGGCGCAATTGGTAGCGCACCTGCTTTGCAAGCAGGGGGTTAGGGGTTCGAGTCCCCTTGGCTCCACCACAGCGCGGTGACGCGCCGCAGAGCCCCCGGCCGGTCGAGGTCGGGGGCTCTCGTGCGTCCGGGGCTCCTGCGCGGTGCGGGACGCCGTCCGGGTCGGTCCGCGGTCGGCCCGTCGACCACCACGCGGGTGGGATCACGCCACGGGGAACGTCGCCCAGATGTTCTTCGTCGCGCCCGTGGCGTACCAGCCCACCTCGAGCGAGAGCCGGCGCGCCAGGTGCAGCCCGAGGCCGCCCGCACCGGTGATGCGCGCGCCGGCGTAGACCGGCTCGGACTCGGGGTCGTGGTCGGCGACGTCGAGCAGCCACTGGTCCTCGGTGCGGGACAGGCTGACCAGGGTCGGCGGCAGGCCGTGCGTGAGGGCGTTGGCCGCCAGCTCGGTCGCGATGAGGACGAGCTTGCCGGGCGTGGACTCCAGGTCGTGGGGCGAGGAGCCCGCCCCGGCGCCGATCTCCTCGGCGAGCTCGCTGCGCAGGGTGCGCAGCTGTCCCGTCGCGGCGAGCGACCACTGCCGCACGGGTGTGAACCCCTCGGGTGGCTCGCTCAAGGGCAGCCCGGCGTCCACGTCGACCAGCTCGAGCCGACCACTGCCCTGCGTCATGCTGCCTCCCCCGGCGTCGTCAGGCGTCGAGCCTCACAGGCTCGCGGTGATCCCGCACGTCGAGGAGCCGGTGGTCTCCCGCCGCCCCTCCACCCACCGTCGACAGGCGGGCAGCGAGCAGCGTCACACCGGTCCGGATTCGACATCCGGTCCATCACCTGTATAGTCGAGTCCGCGTCATGCCGCGCGAATACGTCCGCGGCGCTCTTCGGTACCTCAGCATCGAAGCGAGGACCATGCGCACCCGGCAGAGATGCTGCCGGCAGGTATCTCCGCCCGACGGGCGGAGCGGAAGTAGAGAACATCACACACACCACCTTCGAGCACCGACCGGCTGCTGATGCTGCCGTCGAGAGCTCAGGAACGGACGCCGTCTGGCGCTCCGTCGACGACGACCTGTGGGTCGGGACCGTCGACGGTGAGTACGCCGGGCTGATCGTCCGTGACCCCGACGGGTTCCACACCCACGACCGCTGGACGCGGCCCGTGGGTGTCGCCCCGACGTTCGACCGTGCGACGTGCCTGCTGGCACATGTCCGCACGAGCTCACCCCGAGCGCGTCGCACGTCGACCCTCCACCGTCTGCGTCCTGCGGGACGCGGCAACCGGCGCCGCACCAGCGCGCCGGCAGACACGACGAAAGAAGACATCATGGCCACCGGCACCGTGAAGTGGTTCAACGCTGAGAAGGGCTTCGGCTTCATCGCCCCGTCCGACGGCTCCGCCGACGTGTTCGCGCACTTCAGCGCGATCGTCTCGACGGGCGGTTTCCGTACCCTCGAGGAGAACCAGCAGGTCGAGTTCGAGGTCACGCAGGGCCCCAAGGGTCTGCAGGCGTCGGACATCCGTCCGCTCTGATCTGGCGTCGACCCGTGCGTGCACGGGCTGACTGACCGCCTCGAGGGCCGCGCAGCGCTGCTGCGCGGCCTTCGTCGTACCCGGGTGCCGTGTCGCGGGTCAGACGAGGCTGCCGCGCCGGGCACGGGCCACGACGTCGGCGCGCACCTCGTCGCTGTACACGGGCACCGGGCGCTCCGTGACCAGGCCGTCGTCCAGCGTGGCCCACTGCCAGTGCGGGTGCACGTCGGCCGTGGCCAGGTCGTCGTCGTCCAGCCGCAGGTCCAGCAGGACGGCGTACCGGTACCCGAACCGGCGCTGGACGGACTGGGCGACCGCGAGGTCCGCCTCGCCCGGGGCGGCGGCGCTCGCGTCTGCCGTGAGCTCCACGAGCAGCAGGTTGTCCTCGGGGCCCAGGCGGCCCCTGCGGTGGACGATGAGGTGCGGCGGGCGGCTGGTCCCCTCGCTGAAGCGCACCGAGTCCTCCAGCACCATCCCCGAGCGGTCGTAGTCGGCGTCCACGTCCCACGTCCGCTCGATCGTCCCGCCCAGCGCCCAGCCGAGGTGGAACGAGATGGTCCGGTCCGACGGCCGGCTGGTGCCGGCCGAGGGCGCGAACAGGGTCCACTCGTCGACGAGCGTGGTGGTCAGCGCGATCCGCACGCGCGCCTGCAGGTCGGCGAGGAGCATGGCGGGACGCTATCGCCCGCCGGTGGGGGTGTCACCGGGACCTCTGGGCGCTCACGGGACCCCCGGACGTGGTGGGCCGCGGTGGCGTCAGCCCAGGCCGAGCTGCTCGCGCACCGGTGCCACGCCCTCGAGGTGGATGCTCGGACGCAGCGCGTCGGGCCGGGCGTCCCAGTCGGCGCGGTCCAGCACGAACAGCTGGCTGTCGACCGGGCCACCCTCGCGCGCCTGGTGCAGCACGCCGTTGGGGCGGTAGCCGATCTTGCGGCTGACGCCCGACGAGCCGGGGTTGTCGACGAACGCGGAGCTCGTGGCGTGCTTCGCGTCCAGGCCCTCGAACAGCAGGTGCAGGATCATCAGCCGCATCCGGGTGCCCACGCCGCCGTGCTGGTGCCGCAGACCCAGCCACGAGCCCGTCTCCGCCGTGCGTGTCACCGCGAAGTCCTTGGCGTAGACGCCCTGCGTGCCCAGCGGCTGACCGTCCCGCACGACGGCGAGCTCGAACGCCCAGTCGGTGGGCGACATGCGCTGGCGCAGACCCCACTGGTACGTCATCACGCTGCGGGCGACCTGCACGGGCGTGCCGCGCGTCCACGGCACGAGGAACGGCATGTAGTCCGGGGCGTGCACGCCCTGCGCGGCCAGCCGGGCCAGGTCCAGCAGCATGCGGTCGTCCGGCGCCCGCAGCTCGAGGTCCCCGCACACCACCCGCAGCCCGGTCAGGGGCCAGATCTCGACGTCGCTCAGCGGCGGGAGGCCGACGTCGGGAGCCGAGGTGGCCGGGTTCTCCTGCGCGGTGTCGCTCACCCGGGAAGCATCCCGGTCGCTGCCCCGCGGATCAACCGGAATGCCCGGCTCCGGGGGCAGGACGAGGGCGCCGCGTTCGCACGCGGCGCCCTCGTCGGCGTCCGGCTGCCCCCGCGGCGGACGCCGGGCCCGGACGGGCGGAAACGGGCCGCCCGCCCGGGCGTTGAATCGGTCCCGGTCCGGCGACGTCGGGGGTCGAGCCGGACCGGGACCCGTCTGTCACCCGGCCGCGCAGGTGGCGCCGTTCACCGTGAACGACGTGGGCGCGGGGTTCTGCCCGGTGTGCGAGCCGTTGAACCCGAGGTCCACGGACGCGCCGGGGGCGAGGGTCGCGTTCCACGCCGCACCGGTGGCGGTCACGCGGGTGCCGGTCTGCGACCACGTCGCGCTCCAGCCCTGCTGGAGCTGCTGCCCGGCAGCCAGGTCGAACGTCAACGTCCAGGTCAGGGGCGCTGCACCCGTGTTCTTCAGCCGGACCGAGGCCGTGAAGCCGGAGCCCCAGCTGTTCGCCCCGTAGGTGACGGCGCACGTGGCCGGTCCCGACGTGGGGGTCGGCGTCGGCGTGGGGCTGACCGTCGGTGTGGGGCTGACGGTGGGGCTCGGGCTGACCGTGGGGCTCGGGCTGACGGTCGGCGTGGGGCTGACCGTGGGCGTGGGGCTGACCGTGGGAACCGGGCTCGGGTCGACCGAGCCGTCCGGCACCGTGCCCCACAGCAGCGTGCTGCCCTCGTGCAGGGTGATCCCGCGCGTCTTCACCGGGTCGCCCGTGCTGGGCAGGCCGGCGAACGACGGGTCGTTCGTGGCGTCCCACCCGGCCGCGCCGGCCACGCGGAACTGGATCTCGCGGCGGTGCTGCGACTGGCCGCCGGGGTGGATGTTCTGGCCCGCGCAGCTCAGCTCGGCGTAGTACAGGCTGCCGCCGGCGGAGACGACCGTGGAGGGCGTCGTGCCGCACTCGCTGTAGTTCGTCGACACGGTGACGGCCGAGGCCGGGACGCCCGCGTCCAGGGTGAACCAGTACCGGATCGAGGCGTCGGTCAGCGAGCGGGCCGGGAACGCGGACCGGTTGCGCACGATGGCCTTCACCTCGGTGAACGTGCCACCGGCGGGCTGGTTGAGCTTGGCCTCGACGAAGAACTCGTCCTGGTCCGGCTTCTCGGCCGTGGGGAAGCCCGCCAGCGGCGTGCCGCCGTAGCGCCCGGCGAGGTACGCCAGCGCGCTGGTGAACCCGGCGTTGTAGTCGGTGGCGACCTCGTTGGCGACGTAGTCGCCGCGGTCGTCGGTGTAGGCGTCGTTGGCGGACCCCGGGCCCCCCACGAGCGCGCCGTACAGCACGTGGCGCGTCTCGGCCGGGTCCTTGAGGGAGTCGAGCCACGAGCCGTGCGCCGTGCGGTGGTGCGGGTTCTTCGGCGGGTTCGTGCCGAAGCCGACGACGTACGAGGACTTGCGGGGGTTGTCGCCCAGCGCGTAGTTGATCTGCCGGACGCCGAAGTCGTGGTACCGCGCCTTGCGCGTCGTGTCGGTCAGCCAGTCGCTGTAGACCAGGGCGACGAACGAGGTGTTGGCCGCGTACCGCAGCGCACCCCAGGAGTCGAGGACGGCCATGCCGCCGGGGGAGTAGTTCACCTTCGCGCCGTTGACGCCCACGGTCCAGTAGTCGAGCCAGCGGTTCGCGTCGTCGACGTACTTCTGCTTGCCCGTCTCCATGGCGAGCAGCGCGTAGGCGGCGTACGACTTGTCGTCCCAGGCGACGGTCCACTTGTAGGACTTGGTGGTCGTCTGGTTCTCGTTGCTGAGCTTGTCGTACTCCGACTCGGCCTTGGCGAGGTACGTCGCGTCACCGGTGGCCTTGTAGAGCCAGTACGCGCCCCACACGAGCTCGTCCTGGTAGCCGGACCACGACTTGTAGAACGACTGGGCGTCGGTCACGCAGTCCGAGTACTTGCCGCGGTAGGTGTCCGCGAACGAGTAGAGCTGCTCGGCGTGGCTCAGCAGGGTGGCGGAGTAGGCGGCGTCCGAGCCCTTGAACACCAGCGACGCGGACGCCATCGCGGCGGCCGTCTCGGCGGCGGCGTCGGAACCCGGGCAGGAGGCGGTGATCTTGTACGCCGGGCGGGCCATGGTCATGACCTCGGCGGGGCCCCACCACTTGTGGTCGTCGTCGCCCTTGCCCACCTGCACGTAGAGCTCGTTGGGCGCCGTGTGCGCCTTGATGAAGTAGTCGTTGACGGCGCGCAGGTTGCCGCGCAGCTCGTCGGTCTGTCCCGCCTGCGTGTACCCCTCGGGGCTCTCGATCGCGCCCCACGCGAGCATGGTCGCGGTGAACGCCATCGGCAGGCCGAACTTCACGTGGTCGCCCGCGTCGTACCAGCCCCCGGTCAGGTCCGTGCCGACGTCCTTGCCGTCGTCGAGCGCCGAGTCGCCGCGCCACGACACGGGGTAGTCCGCAGGCAGGTCGCCGGATCGCTGCGCCTGGTAGAAGAACATCGACTTCTGCAGCGCCTCGGCGTAGTTGTACGCCGGGGCGGCGTGCGCGGCCTGCGCCGGGAGCGTCAGTGCTCCCGCGGCGACGGCGACCGCGGCGGCGCCGGCCCAGAGCGGGCCGCTGCCGCGGGTGGGGGTGCGGGGCATGGCACTTCCCTTCGGACGGGTCCCGGGGCGCTGGTGGAGCGCTCCCACGAGAGCCCCGCACGAGTGACGACGACGTCACGGGTGGAACGGGCTCGCCGCTGATCGTCCAGACGAAGGGTCGTACCGGTCAACGCACAAAACGTTTAGCCCGACATGCGTCGACCCCGTGACGTCGCAGGACGGCACGGGGTCGACGCGTGGTCGGCGCCCGGGATCAGGACGTCGGCTGCTCGCCCTCGCCCTCGTCCGGCGTCTTCGGGGCCGAGCGGCGCGTGGCGCGGCGTGCGGTCTCCTGGGCGGCGTCGCGCGCCTCCTTGGCCTTGTCACCGAGCTCCTCGGTGACGTGGCCGACCGCCTCGGCGGCCTTGGCGGCCGCGTCGCGGCCCTTGGCGACCGCAGTGCCGGCCACCTCGCCGACGGCGTCCGCGGCGTCGCCGACGGCGTCGTTGAGGTCACCGGCCGCGCTCTGGGCGCGCGCCTTGAGCGACTCGCTGCCGTCGGCGGGCTCCCACGGCTCGGCCCACGGGTCGGTCGTCGAGCGCGAGCGGAGCCAGGCGAACGCCGCGGCACCGGCGCCGGCGAGGCCGGCCACGACCCAGAACACCTTGGCGCCGGAGCCCTTCTTCTCCGCCTTGGCGGCCTCCTTGGCCGCCTTGCGGGCGGCCTTGACGACCTTCTTCGACTGCGTGCCGGCCGTCACCGCGGCGACGTCGGCGACGTGCTCGACCTGCGCACCGGCCTTGACGGCGGCCTCGTTCATGGCGGCGACGAGCTTGGGGATCAGCTCGTCCACCAGCTTGTCGTGCGCCGTGTCGATCGCCGGCGTCGCCTTCTGGGCGACCTTCTCGACCTGCGGCGCCGCGGTCTTCACGCTCTCCCGGTACAGGTGCTCGACCTGCGGCACGAGCCAGGCGACGAAGGCCTCGACCCGGGGGGTCGTCCAGTCCTTCGCCTGACCGGCGGCGTCGCTCGCCCGGACGGCGCCGTGCTTGGCGCCCTCGGCGAGCGAGGCCCCGAGCCCGGCTGCCTGGCCCTTGAGGCGTTCGGTGTCGACGTCGATCTTCGGACGGTGGGTCATGTGCCACTCCCGCGCTGTCTCGGCTGGTCTCGGCTGTGCTGCGGACGTCTTCTCGCGTGGTGCTCGACGCTGTGACCTCACACTCTGCCACTGGTCACGCGTCCGTGCCCGGCGCACGGGGGTGGTTCGCCCGGGGCGAATCGCGACCCGGGCCGCCGTGCGACGTCGGTGACGGGTGCCAGACTGGACCCATGTTCGCCACCATCCACACGTCCGCCGGTGACATCCGGGTCGAGCTCTACGAGAACCACGCGCCGCGCACCGTCGAGAACTTCGTCGGGCTCGCCAAGGGCACGATCGAGTGGACCGACCCGTCCACCGGCGCCCCGCGCACGGACCCCCTCTACTCGGGCGTCGTCTTCCACCGCGTGATCCCCGGCTTCATGATCCAGGGCGGGGACCCGCTGGGCAGCGGTCGCGGCGGCCCGGGCTACCAGTTCGACGACGAGATCCACCCGGAGCTCTCCTTCTCCGAGCCCTACCTGCTCGCCATGGCCAACGCCGGCAAGCGGCTCGACCCGGTGACGGGCAAGGTCGGCGGCACCAACGGCTCGCAGTTCTTCATCTCCGTGGCCCCCACCACGTGGCTCGACGGCAAGCACACCATCTTCGGCAAGGTCGCCGACGAGGAGAGCCGCAAGGTCGTCGACGCCATCGCCGCGACGCCGACGCGTCCGGGGGACCGGCCGGTCCAGGACGTGACCATCACGTCGATCACGGTGGAGGACTGACATCAGCGGTCCCGTCGTGCCGGGCGGCCCCACCCCGGGGCCGCCCGTCGTGCCCGGGGGCGGGGACCTGCCCGTCTGCCCGCGGCACCCGGACCGCGTCTCGTACGTCCGGTGCCAGCGGTGCGGGCGTCCCGCCTGCCCCGAGTGCCAGCGGCCCGCGGCCGTCGGCATCCACTGCGTCGACTGCGTCGCGCAGGCGGCCCAGACGTCCCGCGAGGGCCGCACCGTCTTCGGTGGCCGGGTGCGCGCCGGGCGGCCCGTCGTCACGCTGACGCTCGTCGCTCTGTGCGCGGTGTCGTACCTGCTGCAGCTGACGGTCCCCGGGTGGACGTCGCAGTGGGCGTTCAGCCCGGTGGCCGGGGCCTTCGAGCCCTGGCGCTTCCTGACCGCCGCGTTCCTGCACTCGCCCGGTCAGGTCTTCCACATCCTGTTCAACATGGTCGCGCTGTGGATGGTCGGGCCCTATCTCGAGGGCACGCTCGGGCGCGTCCGCTTCGCCACGCTCTACCTGATGAGCGCGCTGGGCGGGTCGGTCGGTGCCGTGCTGCTCGCGCCCGCGACGTCGGGCTGGACCACGGCGATGGTCGGAGCGTCCGGTGCCGTCTTCGGGCTCTTCGGAGCCGTGCTCGTGGTCCTGCGCCGGCTGGGGCGGGACGCCGGCCCCATCATCGGGATCCTCGTCCTGAACGGCGTCCTGGGCTTCGTGCTGCCCGGGATCGCGTGGCAGGCCCACCTGGGCGGCCTCGTCGTCGGGGCGGTGCTGGGCGCGGCCTACGCGTACGCACCGCGGGAGCGCCGGGCGCTCGTGGGGTGGGCCGCTCCGCTCGCCGTGCTGGTGGTGCTGGTGGCGGCGACCTGGGGCGTCTACTCCGCGTACGGACTGGTCTGATCCGCCGGTTCCCCCAGGGTTACTCACACCTGTGGAATTACAACCGTGTAGTTATCCACAGACATGTGCACCGCCTGGGGATGACGAACGGGGCGGGTTGTGGACAGGGCTGTGGGCGCGCGTCGCACTCACAGCCCCGTCGGAGGTCGTCAGCGCCAGCGGGTCAGCATGCCGAAGCCCGCGAGGATGATCGCGAACCCGATGGCGAGGTTCCACTGGCCGATGCCGGGGACCGGGTACGCGGCGCCGGGGGACAGGTACGTCACGACCAGCCACACGAGGCCGAAGATCATGAGGCCCAGCGACAGCGGCAGGAACCACCGCGGCAGCGGCTTGGGCGCCGACGCCTTGGTCGGTGGCGGGGTGTACGTCGCCTTCTTGCGCGACTTCGACTCGGGCACGGGGTGGCTCCTGTCTGCGACGGGCGGTGAGCAGGCGGGGCATCGACGCCACCGGCCGGGCCGGTACGGTGAGCCGTCCGGGTGCCCGGGTGCAGTCGACCTGCAGGCCGGTGTCGGCGTGCTGCCGAACGTGACCTAGCGTAGTGGTGTCGCCCCGCGGGCCGTGCGGGTGTACGCGGAGGGAGTCGGTGTGACCGGGATCGCCGCTGCTCAGCGCCCGCGGCCCTCCTTCGGTCGCGGTGCCGTCGCCGTCGGTCTCGTGCTCGGGATGTCGGGCCTGATGTTCACCGTCAACGCCCGCAGCGCCGGCGCCGACGAGGCCCGGCACCCCCAGGACCTGCGGGAGCTCACGCAGAAGCAGGCCGCCACCGTCGAGCGGCTCTCGGGTGAGGTCGACGCCCTGCGGGCCGAGGTCGAGCGGCTCACCGCCGAGCAGCACGCGCTGGCGGGACGTCCGGTCGTGACGCCCGGGGCGGGGGACCTCGTCGCGGGCGGCTCCGTCGCCGTCACCGGCGACGGCGTGGTCGTGACCCTCGACGACGCACCCCCGGACTCCCGCCGCGAGGACGTCAACCCCGACCTGCTCGTCGTGCACCAGCAGGACATCCAGTCCGTCATGAACGCGCTGTGGGCCGGTGGCGCGGAGGCGATGGGTCTCATGAACCAGCGGGTCGTCTCGACGACCGGCGTGCAGTGCCAGGGCAACGTCCTGCGCCTGCACGGGCACATGTACTCGCCTCCGTTCGTCATCAGCGCCGTCGGCGACCCGGAGCGCCTGCTCGCGGCACTCGACGCCGACCCGGCCGTGCGCAGCTACGTGCGTGACGCCCAGGAGGTCGGCCTCGGCTGGCACGTCGACCGGCGCGCCGGCATCGGGCTGCCCGCCTACTCCGGCGCGACCGAGCTGAGCTGGGCACGCGTGCCCGACGGCGTCGATCCGCTGCCCGGAGCGCCGACGGACGCGACGGCGTCCTCGGACGACGTGGGCGGCCTCGAGGGTGCCGGGACGGCGGGCACCGACGACGCCGAGGCCGGCACCGCGTCCGACGGGCCGGTGCCCACCGGCGTCGCCGCGGGCCCGGCTC
>JAEWEJ010000186.1 GCA_023389455.1 Actinomycetes bacterium
GGCGCGCTCAGCCGAACAACGTGCCGGTGGGTGCCGGCACCGCGAGCCCCAGGTGCTCCCACGCCGGGGGCAGGGCCACGCGTCCGCGGGGCGTGCGCCCCACGAGCCCCTCGCGCACGAGGAACGGCTCCGCGACCGTCTCGACGGTCTCGGGCTCCTCCCCCACGGCCACCGCCAGCGTGGTCAGCCCGACGGGGCCGCCGCCGAACCGACGGCACAAGGCGTCAAGGACCGCCCGGTCGAGGCGGTCGAGGCCGCGCTCGTCGACCTCGTAGACCGCCAGCGCGGCCCGAGCGGCCGCCAGCGACAGCCGGCCGTCGCCACGCACCTGGGCCCAGTCCCGCACGCGCCGCAGGAGCCGGTTCGCGATGCGCGGCGTCCCCCGCGACCGCGAGGCGATCTCCGCGGCCGCCGCGGCGTCGAGGGGAACGTCGAGCAGCCCGGCGGACCGGGTGAGGACACGCTCCAGCTCGCCGTCGGAGTAGAAGTCGAGGTGCGCGGTGAACCCGAAGCGGTCGCGCAGAGGAGCCGGCAGCAGGCCGGCGCGGGTCGTGGCGCCGACCACCGTGAAGGGCGGCAGGGACAGCGGGATCGCACTGGCGCCGGCACCCTTGCCGACGACGACGTCGACCCGGAAGTCCTCCATGGCGACGTACAGCAGCTCCTCCGCCGGCCGCGCGAGGCGGTGGATCTCGTCGATGAACAGCACCTCGCGCTCCTCGAGCGAGGACAGCACCGCCGCCAGGTCGCCGGCGTGCTGGATCGCCGGGCCGCTCGTGACGCGCAGGGACGCGCCCAGCTCGGCGGCGATGATCATCGCGAGAGTCGTCTTGCCCAGCCCGGGGGGTCCGGACAGCAGCACGTGGTCCGGTGCGCGCCCGCGCCCCATCGCCGCCTCGAGCACGAGCGAGAGCTGGTCGCGCACCACCCGCTGCCCGACGAACTCCGCGAGCCTGCGGGGGCGCAGCGCGGCCTCGGCCGCGCGCTCGGGGTCCTCGGCGGTCGGCCGGACCAGGGAGCCCGTGTCGAGCCCGTCGGCCGCGTAGCCCGCCGGGTCGCCGACCTCCACGCGCGGCTCGTCGTCGTCACGCACGGGCACTGCCCAGGGAGCGCAGCGCCGCCCGCAGGACGCCCGGGACCTCGTCCGGCCCGACGGGGGCCGTGGCGCCGTCCAGGACGGAGGCGACGGCGTCCTGCGCCGCACGCAGCGGCCAGCCCAGACCGACGAGCGCCTCGACCACCTGCTCGCGGTGGTCCGCGGACAGCGCGGCGGGCGCCGACGCGCCGGCGCCGAGCGGCGGACCGAGCCGCTCCCCCAGCTCCAGGACGATGCGCTGGGCACCCTTGCGGCCGATGCCGGGGACCCGGACGAGCGCCGCCAGGTCCTCGTCCGCGACCGCCCGGCGAAGGCCGTCCGGCGTGTGCACGGCCAGCATCGCCAGGGCGAGGCGCGGACCGACCCCCGAGACGGTCTGCACCGTCTCGAAGACGTCGCGCTCGTCGTCGTCGGCGAAGCCGAAGAGCGTCAGCGAGTCCTCACGGACGACGAGCGACGTGAACAGCCGACCGGGCTGCCCCACCCGCAGCGACGCGAGCGTCGTCGGCGTGGCCTGCACCAGCAGCCCCACACCGCCCACCTCGAGGACGGCTGCGTCCAGCCGTACCGCCAGCACCGTCCCGTGCACCGACGCGATCACCGCGCGCTCCTCCCGTCGTCGACCGCCACACTGTGCCACACGGGCGAACACGTGTACGAACGACACGCGCGCCCGGCGTCACCCGCGGCGCCGCGCCGCCTGCTCCGCGGCGGCCCACTGCCGCTGCGCGGACGTGAGCGCCCCCGGTTCGCGCTGGGGCGCTCCGAGCGCACCCGCGGGGCGCCACAGGTGGCAGATCGCCAGGGCGAGGGCGTCGGCGGCGTCCGCGGGCCGCGGCAGGTCGGCCAGCCCGAGCAGCCGCGCGACCATGGTCTGCACCTGCGCCTTGTCGGCCCGGCCGGACCCCGTCACGGCCGCCTTGACCTCGCTCGGCGTGTGCAGCGCCACGGGGATGCGGCGACGCGCGGCGGCGACCATGGCCAGCCCGGCGACCTGCGCGGTCCCCATCACGGTGCTCACGTTGTGCTGGGCGAACACCCGCTCGACCGCCACGGTGTCCGGCGCGTGCTCCTCGATGCACTCCTCGAGGGCGCGCTCGATCGCCAGCAGGCGCTGGTCCACGTCGAGCCCCGGGTCCGACCGCGCCACGGACACGTGCACCAGGCGCGCGCGACGACCCGCCAGGCCGTCGACCACGCCGAGGCCGCACCGGGTCAGGCCGGGGTCCACTCCGAGCACGCGCACCCCGCCATGGTCGCAGCCGCCGGACGCACGACGGCCCCCGCCACACCGGTGGCGGGGGCCGTCCACGCCGGTCGGCGCGTGCCGTGCGTCACTCGGCGTCGAGCTCGGCCATGACCTCGTCGGACGCGTCGAAGTTCGCGAACACGTTCTGGACGTCGTCGGAGTCCTCGAGCGCGTCGATCAGCCGCAGGATCTTGCGCGCGCCGTCCGCGTCGACCTCGATCTGCGTGGAGGGCCACCACACGACGTCCGCGGAGTCGTAGTCGATCCCCGCGTCCTGCAGCGCGGTGCGCACCGGCACCAGGTCCGTCGCCTCGCTGAGCACCTCGAACGACTCGCCGAGGTCGGTGACCTCCTCGCCACCGGCCTCGAGCACGGCCTCCATGACGGCGTCCTCGTCGGTGCCCTCCTTGGGCACGATGACGACGCCCTTGCGGCTGAAGATGTACGCGACCGACCCGGGGTCGGCCATCTGCCCGCCGTTGCGCGTGAACGCGACGCGGACGTCGGACGCGGCGCGGTTGCGGTTGTCGGTCAGGCACTCGACGAGCACCGCGACACCGCCGGGCCCGTAGCCCTCGTACGTGATCGACTGGTAGTCGGCGCCGCCGGCCTCCTGGCCGGAGCCGCGCTTGACGGCACGGTCGATGTTGTCGTTCGGGACCGACGACTTCTTCGCCTTCTGGATGGCGTCGAACAGCGTCGGGTTGCCGGCGGGGTCACCACCGCCCGTACGGGCGGCCACCTCCACGTTCTTCACGAGCTTGGCGAAGAGCTTGCCCCGCTTCGCGTCGATGACGGCCTTCTTGTGCTTGGTGGTGGCCCACTTGGAGTGACCCGACATGGCTCGTTACCCCTTCGTCTGCGCTGGTCCGCCCGCGTCGCTCCCGGTGTCACGTCCACGTGCGGACGGTCCGGCGATCCGCGACGTCACAGGCTGTCGCGGACGATCTGCACGAACAGTCGGTGCACCCGCGGGTCCCCGGTCACCTCGGGGTGGAACGAGGTCACGAGCAGCGGGCCCTGGCGCACCGCGACGATCCTACCGGCGGCGGGCCCGTCCGTGACGCGTCCCACGACGGTCGCGGCCGGGCCGACCTCCTCCACCCAGGGCGCCCGGATGAAGGCCGCGTGCACCGGACGCTCGGCGCCGCCCTCGACGCCGTCCAGGACGAGGTCGGTCTCGAACGAGTCCACCTGCCGCCCGAACGCGTTGCGTCGCACCGTGATGTCGACGCCTCCCAGGGTCTGCTGACCCTCGATCCCCCCGACGATCCGGTCCGCCAGCAGGATCATCCCGGCGCACGACCCGTAGGCCGGCATGCCGGCGCGCAGCCGTTCGCGGACCGGGCCGTCGAGCTCGAACGCGCGCAGCAGCTTGTCCATGGTGGTCGACTCGCCACCGGGCAGGACGAGCGCGTCGACGGCGTCGAGCTCGCTGCGCCGCCGCACCCCCCGCGCCTCGACGCCGAGGGAACCGAGCACGGCCAGGTGCTCGCGCACGTCGCCCTGCAGGGCCAGGACACCGATCGTGGGGCTCACGTCCGCCGATCCTAGGGGTGCGCCGTGCTCAGCCGGTCGCGGTGGCCAGCGCCGCGGCGCCGGGCCGCCCGGGGGCGGCGCCCGTGACCTCGTCCGCGAGCCGCGACAGGCCGTCGAGCAGGAGGTCGCGCGGCGCGGCGAGGGACACGCGCACCATGCCGGCGGCTCGGTCGCCGAACGTCGAGCCGGGGGCGACGGCGACGTGCCGCCGTTCCAGCAGCCGCAGCGCGAACGCGTCGGTGTCCGGCTCCCCCACGTCGACCATGAGGTAGAACGCACCCTGCGGCTCGACGTGCCGGACACCGCGGGACCGCAGGAGCGCGCAGGCCGCGTCCCGCCGCTCGCGGTACGACGCGACCGCCGTCGTGACGGCGTCCTGCGGCCCGGTGAGCGCGGCCAGCGCGGCGACCTGACCCGGTGCCGAGGGGCACGCGACGGTCGCCTCGGCGACGTGGCCCAGCGCCTCGACGACGTCAGGGTCGGGCACCACGACCCAGCCCGCGCGCCACCCGGTCATGGCGTACGACTTGGACGTGCTGAAGAACCCCAGGACGCGCCCGTCCTCGTCGTACGACAGAGGGCTGACGTGCGGTGCGTCGAACACGATCGACTCGTAGCACTCGTCGGACAGGAGCCACAGGTCGTGCTGTCGCGCCACCTCGACGAGCGCCTCGACGACCTGGCGTGGGTAGACCGCCCCGGTCGGGTTGTTCGGCGAGCAGACGACGAGCGCCCGGGTGCGGGGCGTCACGTGCGACGCGACCTCGTCCGGGTCGGGCACGAACCCGGCCGCCGCGCGCGCCGGGTAGTGCCTCGCCACCGCCCCGACGGACACCGCCGCCATCTCCCAGTTCGGGAACGCGGGGTCGGGCAGCAGGATCTCGTCGCCGGGCGCCAGCAGGGTGGCCATCGTCATCGCCAGACCGTGCATCGCACCGTGCGAGACGACGACCTCGTCCGGGGTGGTCGCCCGCCCGTGCGTCCGCGCCACACGCTCGGCCACGGCGGCCCGCAGGCCCCCCAGGCCGGTGCTCGACGTGTAGCCGGTCCTGCCCTCGTGCGCGGCACGCACGACGGCCTCGACGACGTGCGGCGCGGGACCCGAGTCGGGCTCCCCGATCTCGAGGTGGATCGCCTGCGGGTCACGCAGCGCGAGGTCCATGAGGGTGCGGATGCCGGAGCGCGGGATGCGCGCGGCGGCGGCCGTGGCGGCGGGGCGGGGCATGCCGGCGACCGTACCGGCCGCAGGTCACGGTCGTGTTACCGACCAGTACGTCCGGGGTCGCGGCCCCACGCTCCCGCCGGGCGGCGGCGGGGTCAGCCGGCGTCGCCGAGGTGCCGGACGCGCCCGTCCCACGTCAGCAGCGAGCGCACGAGGTCCGCGAGCCCCGCGGGGAACACCTCGATCGTCACCGCCGCCAGCTCGTCCAGGTCCCACCAGCGCAGCTCGTCGACGACGTCCTGCTCGACGTCGGTCCACCCGTCGCGCGTCAGCTCGCCGGCCCGCGACGAGTGGGTCCGGGCGAGGAAGAACTCCTCGTCCTGCCGGCACCGTTGCGCCAGGAAGTCGAACACGGCCGAGCGCGTGAGCACCGGACCGACCAGGTCCTCGGCCGTCAGGACGATGCCGGTCTCCTCGCGCAGCTCACGCAGCGCAGCGGTCCGGGCGTCCTCGCCCTCGTCGATGCCGCCGCCGACCGTGAACCACCACGACCGCTCCGGCTGGTCCGCGTCGTGCGCACGCACGAGCAGCAACCGGTCGTGCTCGTCCAGCAGCACGACGCGCGCGGCCCGCCGGAACAGCAGGCCGTCGGGTCCGGGGACCCAGTCGGGGCCCAACGCCGACGGCCCCCCCGCCCCCGCGGGGGTCGACCGGCCCTCGGTCGGCACCGGGACCGTCACCAGCCGCGCTCGGCCACGC